>JAOUDR010000230.1 GCA_029859185.1 Gemmatimonadota bacterium | reverse complement strand
GCCCCCGTTCTTCCTGCCCGCGCCGATCGAGTGGACCTTCATCGGGACGTTCGGCGCGTTCATCCGGCTGCGGAGCCCGGTCGTCGACCGGCGGCAGCTGCTGGAGATCGGCGCCGCGGGACCGTGGGTCGGGTTCGGCGTCGCGCTCATCGTGCTGATCGTCGGGATGCAGCAGGCCTGGCCGGCCGACGTGGTGGGAGGGGCGCCGATGGTGATCCAGTGGCGCGAAGGCTACCTGTGGATTGGCGACTCCCTCATCACCTGGGTGGTGCGCCACGCCTTTGCCGGCGAGGGGACGGTGGTGCTGAATCCGCTCGCCGCCGCCGGGTGGATCGGGATGTTGGTGACCGCCCTCAATCTCCTGCCGATTGGCCAGCTCGACGGCGGTCACATCATCTACGCCCTGTTCGGCCGGTACCAGCGATACGCCGCGGTCGTCGCGTGGGTTGGGCTCCTCGTGCTCGGCAGGTGGTTCTGGCCGTGGTGGCTGATGGCCGGACTCACCCTGGTGCTCGGCGGAGGACGGATCACCCACCCCAAGGTGCTGGAGTGGCGCCGCCCCCTGCCTGCGAGCCGTCTCCCGCTCGGGTGGGCGTCCATCGCCTTGTTCCTCCTCACGTTTGCCTGGGTTCCGATCAAGATCTGAAGTCCGGATACCGGTGCCGGCAGGTGTTGGGTGCGTTCATCGGCTGGGGCGGTCCTGCGGCGGTTCGGCGGCCGGCGATCCAGCCGGCTCGGGTTCTCTCGGATTGCGTAAGTGCTACAAAACAATATATTTGCGCAAACCTGCATGAGAGTGTGATGCCCGCCCAGTCGGCTCGATACGGTCTTCCCGACCCGGCCGAACCCGTAGTTCACGAACTTCCCCCAATCCGGTTCGGCGGCTTGGACGTCGCGGTGCGGGTTGAGGTGCGCCGTTCCGCAGATGGTGTGTGGCGGGGCCGGTTCCTCTTCGGGGGCGACGACGTCGCGGCGGGGCTGGCAACAGCCGAGATCCTCTGCGGCCCGACGGAGGCGGATCTCTGGGAGGCCGTCCGCGATCTCCGGGAGCACCACATCCGCGATCTGTACCGCTCTATCGCCGAGTAGCGATTCCCTCGAAAACCCGGCGTGGGGCGCGCCCCATTCCGACCCCATCGGCACGGTTTCTGCCACGGAGTCCAGCGGCTGGCCGGTTGTGCTTGACGGCCTTCTCCGTGGGCGACATGTTCAGCGCCTCGCGGGGGCATCGCTGCTTCCGTGCTGGGCGGTCCGCAAGGGGGCAACTTAGAGATGACGGTTTCTCGTTTGCCGCTGGTGCTCATCGTCGCCGGGATCGTGAGCGCGTGCGCTCCCAGCCCGGCGCCGATCTCCCCAGCGGAACTGGATGAGCTTGCGGCGCGCACGGCGCGCGAGCCGGCCAACGGCCCGTTGCTGCTGCGGTACGCGGCGGCGTTGCGGGCCGCTGATCGCTGCGATGACGCCATGCCGCCCGCCCGGCGCGGAATGGAATTGGCACCGCAGGACGCGCTCGGACCACTCGTGCTGGGGCAATGCCTCGAGCTCGCCGAGCAGTATGACGAGGCACTCCAGGTCTACCGGGCGTTCCTCGCGGCCCACCAAGATGGTCCGGGGGTAGGCGCCATCCGGGCGCGTGCGGGACTCGCGTTGCGGGCCAGCGCGGTACGGGGAGCACGACTGGCGCTCGCCCGCGAGGACGAGCTGACGCAGCAGCCGGCGGATCCGCAAACGGTGGCGGTGCTGCCGGTGCAGGTGCTCGGCGACTCGACCTACCAGCCACTCTCGCGCGGTCTCGCGCAGATGCTCACCTCAGACTTGGCCCTGCTCCAGCGATTCCGACTCGTCGAGCGCCTGCGGGTTGGGGCCCTGCTCGATGAACTACAGCTCGGTCAGGGGAGTCACGTCGATCCCGCGTCGGCAGCCCGGGTGGGGCGCCTGATCCGGGCCGGACGCATGGTGCAAGGCCTCGCGCAGATCCCGGGGGAACAGAACGTCCGACTCGAAGCGTCGGTGGTCCTCGGGACGGGAGAGGTGTCGGCCCCGGCGCGAACGCAGGGGCGGTTGCGCGATCTGTTGAACATGGAAAAGGAGCTGGTGGTGGGGCTGGCCACCGGCCTCGGCTACTCACTTTCCGAGGCGGAGCGGCAGGCCATCCTGGAAAACGGCACCCGGAATCTGACGGCCTTCCTGGCCTATTCGCGAGCGCTCGAGGCTGAGGATCGCGGCGACTACCAGGCGGCGGCACGGTACTACCAGGCGGCGGTTCGGGCAGATCCGTCGTTCCGGCAGGCGCGGGACGGCTATGCGTCGTCCAGCGGGAGCGAGACGGCGCTGTCGTCATCGGCGGCGGACGCGCCCGTGCTGGCCGGCCAGGACATGGCGCCGCCAGCATCCGAGTTCACCGAGCCCATGGGCACGGCGCTCGGCTCGACGGTTACCGATCTCTCGCCAACCACCAGCGAAACGACCAACGCCATTGCGGGCACCTCCAGCAATGCGGGCACGACGGCAACGACCACGACGACCTCGACACCGCCACCGCCGTCCGTGGTGCCGCCAGCGACCGTGATCGGAACCATCCGCATCGTGTTCCGGCTGCCATGACGATCCGGGCGGTGGGCCTCGCGGCGGTTGCGCTCTGCCTGGTGGTGGGCGGAGCGGCGGCCCAGGTGCGCACGACCGTGCGCGCGCAGGCCGTGTACGAGTCGTACTCGTTCGATCCGGGGTTCAACTTCGAGAAGGTGTCGGAGTTTTCCGTGCCGGTCGGCGTGGACCTGTCGATCGGCCGCCGGCTGGATGTGACGCTGTCGGCCGGCTACGTCTCCCTCGAGGTCACGCCGAAGGCGGACTACGAGCGGGTTTCGGGCATGCTCGACACGCAGCTACGCTTTGGGATCAAGCTCATCCCCGGACACCTCACCGCGATCATCGCCGGCGCGGTGCCCACCGGCGTCAAGGTCGACAGCGCCCAGGCCAGCGTGCTCACGCCAATTGCCAGCGACGTGATTGGTTTCGCGATTCCCACGCTCGGCATGGGGGGGTCGCTCGGTGGTGGCCTCGTCGGGGCCGTGTCGGCCGGGAGGTTTGCGATCGGGATGGGGGCCACGTACCACTATCCGTTCTCGTACCAGCCGTTCCAGAACTCCACCACTGAGCTCGTGCCGGGCAGCGAGCTGCGCGGTCGGCTCGGGATCGAAGGCCCGCTGGCGCGGACCACGTACATGCGGTTCGCCGGTGTGTACGCCGCCCGGTCGAAGGACCAATTCGGCGGCGTGACGCAGTCCGGCGTCGGCAACCGCCTGATTGGCTATGGTGAGGTGATTCAGGGCATCGGTCGCATGCAGCTCACCCTGTACGCGTTCGACGTGTACCGCGGGTCGCCGTCGATCGAGGGGCCAGCCGTTTTGCCCAAGGGGAACCTGATCGCCGCTGGCTTCCGCCACGCGGTTCCCGTGACGCGCACGCTCTCACTCGCGCCGCGGGTCGAGTGGCGGATGTCGACGGCGGCAGTAGAGACCACCGGCCCAATTGGCGCAACGCCGACTTTCGGGTCTCTGCAGAAAGCCGGCTCCTCGTTCAGGATCGGCATGGACGTGCGGCAGGCGTTCTCTCCCGGAGTGTCGCTCGGTGTGTATGGCAGCGGGCTCTTCGGGGACGTTCGTCCCGAAGGGGGCGCGGATGTTCCGATCAACGGCTGGCGCGCCGGCATCCTGTTCACGGTCACCCGCTAGGCCGATCGCCGACACGCAAAACGAGACGCGCCCGGGTACCCCACCCGGGCGCGTTCGCTATGTTCTGGGGCCATGTCCACCAGTCGTGCGATCCTGCCCCGCGAATACGGCGCCTACGCCGAACTCGCGTTCCCGCTCCTGACCGCGCACATCGCCGGGGGCGTGACGGCGGCGGGCGCCTGCTTCACGCTCGCAGTGATCTCGTGGTTCCTGGCGCGTGAGCCGCTCGCGGTGCTGAACGGCGTGCGGGGTGCACGGTTGGAGGCATCGCTGGGCAGACCAGCCAGGCGGGCGGCGTGGGCATTAGGCGGCCTCGGCGCCGTCGGTGCGGGGGTCGGTTTGCTGTTGGCCTCGCCTGACGCTCGGCTCTGGGCCCTCGTCCCCGGCGCCTGCGCCGTCGTGCTTGCGCCGGCGTTGCTACGGGGTCGACCCAAGACACTGCGCGCCGAGATCGTGGTGGCCGTGGCGCTGGCCACGATGATTCTCCCCATCGGACTGTCCGGGCGGATGGCGCTCGTCGCGGCGCTGCGGGCGTCGGCGGTGTGGGCGGCGAGCTTCGTGCTTGCGACACTCGCCGTGCACGCGATCAAGGCGCGCGTGAAGCCGGACCTTGGTGCCCGGTGGGCCCTGTGGCTCACACCCGTCCTGGCCGGACTGGCGGTGGTCACGGGCTTCGTCGGTGCAGGCCGCGGACACTGGCCGTGGGCCGTCGGGCTTGCGGTCACGCCGTCCGCTGTGCTCGTGGCCACCGCACTCGCGGTGGGGACGCACCCGCGCAGGCTCAAGCGGGTGGGGTGGTCTCTCGCGGGGGCCAATCTGGTCACGCTCACGCTGCTGCTCGTTGCGTAGGGTGCCCGAGGCGGAGGTGCCCCCGCCCCGAAGCGACGAACGGGCCCGGCCGTGAATGGCCGGGCCCGTTCGTCAACCGCGTCGTGTCCGTGTCCTTCCGTCCACGTTCTTCCGTGTCGCCTTCCGCGGCGTCTACTGCCGAGCCTTGGGAGGGAAGCCCTGCATGATCTGCTGGACGGCGTCCACGAGTGCTCGCTGGCGGCGCTCCGGGTCACTCTGGGTGTGCACCTCGGACTCGCCGGTGCCGCGCCACACGAGCTGCTTCTTGCCCGCATCGGCGATGTCGATGATCAGCGTACCCTGGTTGTAGTAGCGCGTCTGCGTGGTGGGGTACACGCCACCATAGTATCCGCCGCCGTAGTACGGTCCCCATCCCCAGCCGGAGTAGGTGTTGACCGTCTGCACGTCGACGCGGCTGTCCAAGGCAGCGTAGTAGCCCACCATGAAATCGGGCTGTTCGTTGCCAGTCGCCGGCCGGAACCCCTTGCCGCTGAGCACCTCGTCCACGGCGGACTGAATCCGGCGCCGGGTGAGGTCGCTGTCGAGGCGCACATTGCCGGTCTGTGGCGGGGCCGCCCAGATATACGTCTGGTAGCGGCCGAAGTTCTGCTGCGGATCGAAGTCCGTGCTGACCTTGACGCCGGCGCCGCACCCGGCAACCACGAGGGTGATCCCCACCGACGACGCGAGCTTTTGCCACATGATCCTGACTCCTTCCACTCCAAAAGGGCGAAGGGGGGCCGACCGAGCCCACCCCCCACCGCGTTGCTACCGGGACGCGATGCCGAAACTGAAGCTGAAGTACTGCGGCGTGAAGTCGCCCGCCTTGACCCCGTAGTGATACCGGGCGGCAATCACGCCGCGCACGACCCAGCCGAGT
>JAOUDR010000229.1 GCA_029859185.1 Gemmatimonadota bacterium | reverse complement strand
TGGCGGAGTACGTGTTCGTGGAGCGGGAATTGGGGGAGGAGAGGGTGGGATGAGTGGGACTGACGGGATGACGGGATGTGAGGCAGGAGAGACAATCCCCTCATCCCGTTATCCCGTTATCCCGTTCATCCCATCAATCCGGTCCATTCCATCCACCCCGCCTCATCCCGCCGTTCCAAACACAATCCCCGCACTCCGATACAGCTCATCGGCAGCTTGAAGCAGCTTGCCGCGCAGTGGCGCGGGAAGCTGCGGATGGTCACCCAGGAAACCTCGCACCATCCCCGCCGCCGAGGGTGTGTTGTGCCCGTCCAGGGTGGCGTTGAGCCATCCGAGTGGGAAGAAGATGTCGCCCGTGCGCTGGATCTCCTCGAGCATGTCGAGGCTCGGCAGGATGTAGCGTTCCGCGCGCTCCGCCCGCAGCGGATGGTGCAGGAACCCCACGGCTTCGAGCACCCACGGCTCGTGCTCGCGGTTGGCCGGATCGGCCAGGCTGGCGAAGAACGCATCGCGAATGGTGGAGTCCGACGAGAGCGCCGGCATCACGAATTCGAAGCGGGCCCGCCTGTCCGGATCGGTGACCCGACTCAGTTGAACACGCAGGATCTGCGCCGACCCCGATACCTCGCGCACCGCGAGCTGCTGTGCCAGCGCCGTCAGATCGCGCTCGGCCAGCGGCAGATCACGGATCCGCGCGGCTCCGCTCCACAGGCGCTCGAGGCGGCCCAGGGCCGCCGGCGTGAGTGCCACGTCGCGATAGGCGTTGAGATACGTGGCCTTGAGCGACCGCGTGGGCGCACGCACGAGTTGCGTCCAGAGGAACGTCTCGAGTCCGGGGGCGACCGTCTGGCGGGTGACGGGTGTGAGGAACCGCCAGTACAGGTCCCGCAGGTCGCCCAGCACGCGCTGGTCCGTGAGCTCGCTGGACTCGGACGCCAACAGGCGGAGTGCCACGTCGAGCAGGGTCATGGGCGGGAGCCGCCCCTCGAGCATCGCGTCCCATAGCGTGAGCCAACCAGCAGCGCGGACAATCTCATCCGAGACCGTCGGCAAATGCTGGACCAAGCCGCTCATGCTGAGACTGTCGGGTACGAACCTCCCGTACGGCAGCCCATCGCCGTTGGCCAGCACGAACAGGGGGCTCGGCGCACCCCGCGCCCCGGGCAGCATCGCCCGACGACGGGTGAGATCCAGCGCGAACCGGCGGATGGTGTCGGCGTACACGAACGTCGGGTTCAAGCGCTGCGGCCACAGCAGCCCCAGCGAGTCGGGGTCGTGCTGCGACCACCCCACCTGCGCCACCGTATCGCCGCCGATCTGGAGCGAGGTCGTGACGATCGGCCGGCGCGCGCTCTCCACCCAGACGTCGCTCCACGCGTCGAGATCGTCCCGCGTGAGCGGATTCAGCACAGCAATGAGGTCGGGCCACGTGGCGGTCCCGAAACGGTAGCGCTCGAGGTAGGTCCGCAGACCATCCCGGAACGCGTCGGTGCCGACCCGCTGCTCGAGTTGCCGCATGACGATGGGCGCCTTCTGGTAGATGATGGCGCCATAGAGCGAGCCGGCTTCGTTGAGGTTCCCCAGCTCCTGTCGGATCGGATTGGCACCGGCGGTCCGGTCCACCGCATAGGCGGCCGGGTAGTGCGCAAGCAGGAAGCGTAGCTCGTGATTCACCTCGGGGAACGACGGGTTCACGATCTTCGCGGCCATGAAGTTCGCGAAGACTTCCTTCATCCACACGTCGTTGAACCAGCGCATCGTGACGAGGTCGCCGAACCACATGTGCGCGGTCTCGTGCGCGATGAGGCTCGCCCGTCCAAGCTCCTCGGTCTGGGTGGCCGTCGGCTCGAGGAACAGGCTCGCGGCGCGATAGAACACCGATCCCGGATGCTCCATGCCGCCGTACTGGAACGAGGGCACCGCCACGAAGTCGAACTTGCCGAACGGGTAGGGAATCCCCGTGTACTCCTCGAGCCAAGCGAGCGCCGCGGCGTGCAGATCGAAGATGGCATCCCGGTTACGCGCGACGCGTGCCGCGTCCGTCTCCCGGTGGAACATCCGCATCCGCCGCCCGTTGCGCTCGGCTTCCTCGATCCGGAACCGCCCCGCCGCGAACGCAATGAGGTAGGTGGGTATCGGCTCCGTCTCGACAAATCGGTATGTTCTGGCGCCCGTCGCGCCCGTCGCTTCTGCCCCATTCCCCACCGCCACCCACCCCTCCGGCACCGTCAGCGTCAGCGTCACGCGCGCCTTGAGGTCCGGCTGGTCGAACACGGGTAGCGCGAAACGCGCGCGGTCGGGAACGAACAGCGTGTAGAGGAAATCGCGGTTGCGATTGAGCGACTCGTCACCGGCCGTGAAGTGGACGGTGACCGTCGTCGCGCCATCGCTGAGATCCTCCGGTGCAATCACGATGTGGTCATCGGTGGCCTGGTACTCGACCAATTGTCCGCCGACACGCACCTCGTTGACCCGCTCGCCCGGGTTGACGAAGTCGATGACCAACGGGCGCCAGCTCTCGCGAAACGTGAAGTGGAGGTCGGCAACTCCCTGGATCGGCGCATCGCGCTGGGCCGGAATCGTGAGCGCGAAGCCGTAGCGCAAATCGGTGATTTGGCGTTGGCGCGCTTGGGCGAGCTCCGCGGAGACGCCGGGTGCCGTCAACGGGGCGGTCGACCGATCGCAGGCGAGCCCGACGACACACGTCGCCAACAGAAGCGGGCGCCAGTCAGGAGTGCGGTAAGACGAAATCCGAATCATCAATGACCACCCGATGGAGGATACCACGGAAGCGCACGCGGACACGTACGAGTAGCAATATGGCGACGGCACCGAGTCCGGCGACGAGTCCCCACCAAAGGCCCAGTGGACCCAGGCCGGCACCAAACGCAAGGGCGACGCTTACCGGTAAGCCGATCAGCCAGAAGCCCACCAGCCCGATGAGCATGGGTACCCGGGTATCACCCAACCCACGCAGGGTCCCGGCCGAAACTACCTGAATGCCGTCGAACACCTGGAACGCGCCGGCGATGGGAATCAGGGCGACCGCGAGGCGGAGTACCGTGTCGAGGTCGGTGTAGATACCGGCCAGGGCGGCGGGAAACAGCACCATCACGCCGGCGCTGGTGCCCATGAATCCGATGCCCCCGGCGAGCGACACCGCGGCGGCGCGGCGAGCGCCGGGCGAGTCGCCACGACCCACGGCCTGACCCACGAGGACCGACGCCGCGGTCCCGACCCCGAGGGGAACCATGAACGTGATCGAGGCAATGTTGAGCGCAATCTGATGGGCAGCCATCTCGACCGTGCCGAGTGTCCCCATGAGCACCGCCGTGACGCCGAACGCGCCGAACTCGAGTTCATGATGCAGGCCAATGGGCACGCCGATGCGAATGATGCGCAGCAGCGGCTCGCGTTGCCAGATCTCGGGTCGGATGGGCAGGAGCAGCGGACGCAGGAGCGGCCAGGCCGCCGCCAGGAGCCCGAGCGCCATCAACCACCGGGTGAGGCTCGTGGCGATACCCGCGCCTTGGGCGCCGAGGGCCGGCAAGCCGAGGTGGCCAAAGACGAACACCCAGTTGAGGAACACGTTGGCCACGTTGGCGACCACGATCGCGATCACCAGGGCCCGCGTGTGATGCAGGGCCTGGAGACTCTGCCGGAATACCGAAAACACGAAGAAGGGGAGGATGCCGGGAATCAGGGCGCGAACATACGCACCGGCGATGGGGACAACCTCCGGCTGCTGGTGGAGCAGGGCGAGGACCGCGGCCGCCGGCAGGTGGAGCAGCGATGCGACGACCCCGAGTACGACCGCGAGGAGTAGGCCGCGCTGGACCCCGCGGGCCACCGCCGCATCGTCCCGCGCGCCGGCACCCTGCGCGATGATCGGGTCCACCGCCATCAGGATCCCCAGCCCCAGGATCGAGATGAGGAAGAAGTACATCGTTCCCAGGGCGACCGCAGCCAGATCCGCCGCGCCAACCCGCCCCACCATGGCGGTGTCCACGACGCCCATGGTCATCATGCCGACCTGCACGGTCGTGACCGGCAGGGCGAGTCGCACGAGATCGCGGGTGGCAGTGCGGTACGTCGTCACGGGGACAATGATAGCTGGAAACGAGGGGCCGATGGGCAGACGGGCTGAGGGGCGCGAGCATCCGGCCGTCCCGTCATCCCGTCATCCCGTCATCCCGTGATCTGCCCACCCCGCCTATCCCGCTTATCTTCTCACAGTCCCCATCCGAGCGATCATCATGGTATCCGCCGTCGTCCTGCTGAGCGTCGAACACGACTGGATCAACGAAGTTGGCGAAGCCCTCGTCGAGATGGACGGTGTCGGCGATGTGTACTCGGTGGCGGGACGCTATGACCTGGTCGCGGTGCTCCGCGTGAAGACCAACGAGGAGCTCGCGGAGCTGGTGACCGCCAAGATGCTCAAAGTCCCGCACATCCAGCATGCGGAGACGCTCATCTCATTCCGCGTGTTCTCGCGCCGGGACGTGGACGCGGCGTTTTCGCTGGGCGGAAGCAGCTAGCGAGGGACGGAGCCGTCCGGGGTCGGCTCCAACCGGAGTCGCGCGGTGACCGGGAAGTGGTCGGACGGATCTCGCGCGCCAGTGCGACGCCGCAGGATGTCGGCTGCCACGACCGTCCAGGGACCGCGCACAAAGACGTAGTCGATCTTCGCGCCGGTGCTGTCACCGCGGAACCCGCCGAAGGTTCCCACCCCCGTCCCCTCCGGGTCCAGGACGCGATAGGTGTCCCGGAACCGGGCCACCCGCAGCGGCTCGATCGCCGGGTTGTCCTCACCGGCGTTGAAGTCACCGAGAACGAGTACGGGCACGTCACCCGCAAGCCCGCCGATCCGCTCCACGATCAGTGCCACGCCGCGCTCGCGGGCCGGTTGGGATTCGTGGTCGAGGTGCGTGTTGAAGACCGCGAGTTCCCGGCCCGTCTCCCGATCCCGCAGCACGACCCACGTGGCGATCCGGGGAATCCGATTGCCCCACGACATGGATCCGGTGACCGCTGGCGTGTCCGACAGCCAGAACGTGCCCGAGGAATCCACGACAAACCGTTCGCGCCGGTAGAGGATGGCGGCGTACTCACCTGCTGCCACGCCGTCCTCACGCCCGACACCAAGCTCCGCGTAGGTCGGCAGCGCGGCATGCAGCTCGTCGAGCTGAAACCGGAGCGCTTCCTGCACGCCGAGGATGTCGGGATTCACCGCGGCGATGGTGGCCACCACGAGATCCCGGCGGAGCGGCCAGGCGTTCTCGTCATCGTGGGCGGTGCCATAGCGCAGGTTGAACGACATGACGGTAAGGTCGGATCCCCAGCCCCCCGTCAGGAGGACGACCAGCACGGCGAGGAGCGACCGCATGCTCCTAGGGGCCGATGAACCGGGCGACCAACGCGGTCACGTTGTCGGTGCCGCCCCCTTCGAGGGCCGCTTCGATCAACGCGACGCTCGCCGCCTCG
>JAOUDR010000228.1 GCA_029859185.1 Gemmatimonadota bacterium | reverse complement strand
ACCTGCACGATCTCGAGCGTGTGGTGGATGCCCAGCTGAGCCAGGGCCTCGAGCTGTGACTCTCCCGCCGCGGTGCCGAGCGCCATGCCGTAGAGTTCGACGCGGGCCGCTTCGACCTCCCGTGCGATCACGTTGGACGGGATCTCGAAGTGGCGTAGCACCCGGCTGAAGATCTCGAGCGACGTCTCGAATTCCTCCGGGACCACCTCCGACGCCCCTGCTCGGCGCAGGTCCTCCATCGCGCCGACGTACCGGGTGCGGACCACGATGTGCACCGTCGCGCTCAGCGACCGCGCGACGGCCGCGCCGCGCAGCTCCTCGCTGGGCGACGAGATCGCAAAGACGATGGCCCGCGCCCGGTGGATCCCGGCTCGCTCCAATACCTCGGCCCGTGTGGCGTCTCCGAACCGGATGGGCTGCAGTTCCTCCCGGGCCTGTCGCACCGTCTCGATGTTCTGCTCGAGGATCACATAGGGGATACCGGCGCCGTCGAGCACCCGCGCCAGGTTGCGCCCGCTGATGCCGTACCCAACCATGATCACGTGGTTGGTCAGGGCGTCGGAGGCCTCGCCGTCATCCGGGTCGAGCGGCGGTGGCGGGACCACACGCGCCGCGAGGGCGGGCGCACCCCGCAGCAGAAACGGCGCGGCCATCATCGTGAGAATCGCGGCGCCCAGGAACATCTGGTACTGCACGGGGGGCAGGAGGCCCAGGGGGGCGGCAATCGTCGCGAGGATGAACGAGAACTCGCCGACCTGGGCCAGGCCAATGCCGCTCACCAAGCTGACGTGTAACGGGCGCCGAACTGCCATGGCGGCGCCGGTGGCGATCACCGTCTTGCCGACCACGATGGCCGCCGCGAGGAGCAGGATGGGAAGCGGATTGGCCGCGACCGCGCGGAGGTCGAGGAGCATGCCCACCGATGCAAAGAAGAGGCCGGAGAACGTGTCCCGGAACGGGATCACGTCGGCCAGTGCCTGCGAGGCGTAGTCCGACTCGGAGATGATGAGTCCGGCGAGGAACGCGCCGAGGGCGAGCGAGAGCCCCGCCAAGGCGCCCGCTACCGCCGCGCCGACACCCATGAAGACGATGCTGAGTGTGAACAACTCGCGGCTCCGCACCGCCGCGACCGCCGCAAGCACCCGCGGAACGATGACCCGACCACCGAACACGATCACCGCGACCGCGAGGAGGCTGCCGCCAATGCGCACCAGCATGTCCCCGCCGGGGCCGCCGATGCCGCCCAGGGATTCGACGATCAGGACCAGCGGGATGATGGCCAGGTCCTGGAACACGAGGATCGGCACCACGATGCGACCGTCCGGTTGGTCCAGCGCCCCGCGGTCAGAGTAGACCTTGAGCACGATGGCCGTCGACGAGAGGGCCGCGAGGGCCCCGTAGACCACGGCACGGGCCGGTGCGGCGCCCAGCGCGATGGCGATGGCCGCGGTGGCTGCCAGCGTCACCCCGACCTGCAGGGTGCCGCCGATGACGAGTACGCGACCCAGCCGCAGCGTACGCGACAGCGACAGCTCGAGCCCGATCGAGAACAGCAGCAGAACGACGCCGATCTCGGCCAGCTCGGCCACTGACGTGATGTCGCGAATCAACCCGAACCCAAACGGGCCGATGGCCATCCCGGTCACCAGGAACCCGACGATCGTCGGGACCCGCCAGCGGGAGGCCAGGGCCACTACGGGGATCGCGATCCCCACGAGCACGACGAGGTCGCGCAGGACGGGCGGAACGTGCATGGACTGGGAAGATGGACGGTTTGGCTCGGGAGTGCGAGGTGTCTGCCGGACCGGTAGATTCCACCGCGATCTTCACTCCGAACGCCGAGGTCAGACATGCGCCGGCTCGCCCTGCTGCTCGTGATTGCTGCTGCTCTCCCGTTGGCGGCCCAGGAACCCTATCGCACCCCGCCCGAGATCGTCCGGCGGATTCTGGACGCACCCGCGCCACCAGTGGTGTCGGCCTCTCCCGACGGGTCGGTGGTGCTGATGGCGGAGCGGCAAGCCCGCCCGACGATTGCCGACCTCGCCCAGCCGATGCTGCGCATCGCCGGGCGGCGCATCAATCCCGCCACCAATGGGACATTCGCGACGTCGCGCGGGTACGTGGGCCTCACCCTGCGGGACCCGACCGGCGGCGGGGAGTTCAGGATCGGGGTTCCGGATGACGCCGACGTCGGCGACCTCCAGTGGTCGCCGGACGGCCGCCAGATCGCGTTCACGAACACGCGCCCTGGAGGCATCGAGCTCTGGGTGGCGAACACCAAGACGGCGGAGGCGGGCGCAGTCACGGGTCCGGTCCTGAACGGCACGCTGGGCCGCGCCTGCAACTGGATGCCCAACTCGACGCAGTTGCTCTGTCGCCGGGTGCCGGAGGGCCGGGGGCAGCCTCCGGTGCGGTCACCCGTGCCCGTGGGCCCCATCGTCCAGCGCAATGAGGGTCGCCCGGCGCCGGTACGAACATATCAGGACTTGATGGAGTCGCCGTACGACGAAGCGCTGTTCGACTACTACGTGACCAGCCAACTGGTGCTGGTGGATGCGGCATCGGGTGCCGCAACCCCGGTGGGCGTGCCCGGGATCTTCCTGGGTGCTGACCCGGCACCGGGCGGCCGGCACCTGCTCATCGAGCGGGTCGTGCGGCCGTACTCCTACCTGGTGCCGGTCTACGACTTCCCGCAGGAGGTCGAGATCTGGAACCTGCGCGGCGAGCGCCTCGTGACGGTGGCCAGCGTCCCGCTCGGCGACAAGGTGCCGGTGGGTGGCGTGCAGACCGGCCCACGCTCCTTCCAGTGGCGGCCCGGTGAGGAGGCAACGGTCGTCTACGTCGAGGCGCTCGACGGGGGGAACACCCGCCGGCCTGCCGAGATCCGCGACCGGGTCGTCTCGCTCGCGGCCCCGTTCACCACGCCGGTGGAACTGGGCCGGCTGGGATACCGGTATGCGGGAACCATGTGGGGACGTGACGGGCTCGCGATCGTGATGGAGCGCGACCGGGATACGCGTCACCTCCGGGCGTGGCGGATCGACACCAATGACCCGGCGGCTGGGTGGCGCATCATCTTCGATCGGAGCACCGAGGACCGGTACGGCGATCCGGGATCACCGGTGATGACCGCCGACGCGGCCGGGCAGCGGGTGCTGCTCCAGAGTGACGACGGGAAGTGGATCTACCTGGAGGGCAGCGGGGCGTCGCCCGAGGGCGATCGGCCATTCCTCGATCGCATGAACGTCGAGAATCGCAAGATCGAGCGGCTCTGGCAGTCGGCGGCGGACGCCTACGAGTCGGTGGCAGAGGTCCTCGACACGCGCGGCCGGCGCGCGATCCTCCGGCGTGAAACGGCCACGACCCCTCCGAACTACTTCTTCGCGGAACTTCGGACGAAGAACCCACCCCGGGCCCTCACGAACTTCGAGAATCCCGCGCCCGAGTTCGCCAACCTCCGGCGGGAGGTCCTCACCTACCAGCGACCGGACGGTGTGAACCTCTCAGGGACGCTCTACTATCCGACCGACTATCAGGATGGGCAGAAAGTGCCCGTCATCTTCTGGGTCTATCCGCGGGAGTTCGCGTCGGCGGACGCGGCAGGCCAGGTGACCGGGAGCCCCAACCGGTTCGTGCTGCCCAACGGATCATCGCATCTCTTCCTGCTGACGCAGGGCTACGCGGTGCTCGACAACCCGACGCTGCCGGTGGTGGGCGGTGACACCGCCAACAACACCTATGTGGAGCAGACCGTGGCCGGGGCCAAAGCCGCCATCGACTATCTCATGGAGCGCGGCATCGCCGACGGGAACTTCGGCGTGGGTGGCCACAGCTACGGGGCGTTCGCCACCGCCAACCTGCTGGCGCACTCGGATCTGTTCAAGGCCGGGATCGCCCGGAGCGGGGCATACAACCGCACGCTCACTCCGTTCGGGTTCCAGAGCGAGCAGCGCACGTTCTGGCAGGCGCGTGACATCTACCTCGAGATGATGCCTTTCACGTACGCCAACAAGATCAACGAGCCGATTCTGCTGATCCACGGCATGGCGGACAACAACTCCGGCACCTTCCCCATCCAGTCGGAGCGCATGTACGTAGCCCTCAAGGGGCACGGCGCGACCGTCGAGTACGTGCAGCTGCCGAATGAGTCACACGGCTATTCCGCCCGCGAGAGCGTCATGGACGTGGTGGCGCGGATGATCGAGTGGTTCGACAAGTACGTGAAGGGGAGTAGGACGGCGACGGAGTAGGGGTGGCCGTTGGCCGTTGGCGGATAGCCGATAGCCGATAGCCGATGGCCGATAGCCGATAGCGGTCTACCGTTCGCCGAGGCCGATGTCGAATGGGCGGATCGAAGCGCGGATCACGCCCCGTCGCCATCGGCTAACGGCCAACGGCTAGCGGCGAACCTTCCACACCTCCAGCTTCCCCCGATTCCCCACGAAGCCGTTGGCGATCCAGCCCGTGATCCCGACGATGATCGAGGCGAGGATGGCCGTCCAGAGCCCCTCGATGTGCATGGAGTCCATCAGCCGGGCCACCAGCAGCAACATGGCGCCGTTGATCACGAACAGGAACAGGCCGAGCGTGACCAGGGTGAGCGGGAACGTGAGGAGGATGATGACCGGGCGGACGAACGCATTCGCGAATCCCAGCAGCAGTGCCGCCACGATCAGCGCCTGCCAGCCGTCGAACCACACGCCGGCGAGTGCCACGTCAGCGATCCACAGCCCGAAGGCAGTGATGAGAATGCGTGCAAGCAGACCGGGCATGTGCCCTCCTATCGGCGCGGTGGCCGGCCGGCCGGCCCGCCGAACATGTCCGGCCACAAGCGATGGAGCTCCGCGTCGAACAGCTCACCGTTCTTCATGACCATGTGGATCCTCTCGGTCGCGCGGATGTCGTCGAGTGGGTTGGCGTCGAGGATGACGAGGTCGGCGAGCTTGCCCGCCTCGAGCGACCCGAGGTCGGCACCGAGGCCGAGGTAGTCGGCGCCCGCCCTGGTGGCGGCATAGAGTGCCTCGTGTGGCGTCATGCCGCCCTGGGCGAGCATCCACAGCTCCCAATGCGCCCCGAGTCCCTGGAGTTGGCCGTGCGCGCCAAGCTGCACGGAGCCACCCGCGTCGCGAATGGCCTTGGTGGTCTTGGCCAGCTCGATGTGGTAGAAGTCTTCCTCGGGCACGAGCATGCGGCGCCGCGCGCGGGCGTCGAGTTGGTCGCCCGGGACGAACGTGCGGAGCCGCTCGTTCCGGAACACGTCCGACTCCTGGTACCAGTAGTTCTCGCCCCAGACGCCGCCGTAGCCCACGATGAGCGTGGGGGTGTAACCGGTCTTGCTGCGTGCCAGGAGGGTCACGACGTCGTTCCGGAGCGGCGCGACCGGGATCGCGTGCTCGATACCTGTATGCCCGTCGAGGATCATCGTGAGGTTCTGCTGCAGCATGGATCCGCCCTCGGGGACGACGAGCATGTCCTCCTCGCGCGCAGCCTCGATG
>JAOUDR010000227.1 GCA_029859185.1 Gemmatimonadota bacterium | reverse complement strand
GACAGCGCCCGGCGGGCATCCCACGGGTCCTCGACCCAGATCGACACCTCGAAGTCGACCGAGGAGCTTCCGAACGCGAGCAGCAGGATCCGGGGCTCCCGCTCGGCGGTGCGCCACTCGAGCCCGGCCGCCGTGGCGGCGAGGGTGTCGAACACCCGTCGCAGATCGGAACCGTAGACCACGCCCACCGTTGCGCGAACCCGATAGAGCGAGTCCTGCAACGTGAAGTTCTTGACGGTCGTCTGCACGAGGATCGAGTTGGGGATAATCAACTCCTCGTCGTCCCGCGTGCGCGCCACCGTCGACCGGATACCCATGCGCTGCACCCGCACGACGGTGCCCTCGACTTCGAGCACGTCACCCGGCTTGATCGAGCGCTCGATCAGGAGAATGACCCCCGACATGAAGTTCTGGGCGATGTTCTGCATCGCGAAGCCGAGCGCGATGGCGAAGATCGCGCCGGCGGCAAACAAGGCCGCGAGGTCGATCCCCACGGTCTCGAGCGCCACCGCCGTCCCCACCAGCATCACCGCGTAGTGCACCAGACGTCTGCCCGCGGCGAGAGACCCCTCCTGCGTGATGCCGCGGCGTACGAGCGTGCGCGTCAGCGCGCGCTGCACGATCCGCGAGGCCACACCGGTCAAGAGGATGATGACGAGGGCGATGATGACGGTGCCGATCGTAATCGGCGTGCCGCCCAGAATGAACAACTGGAAATCGAGGATGTCGGTCAGCATGATCGCTCCCGTGAACGGTCGGAGTGGTCTTGGACGGGTCCGGTGGCTGGCTGGAGCCGCCACGGAGTATGCCGCAACCGGCCGAGGACCGCGAGGCCCGTCAAGCCCGCCCGCCTCCTAGCCTGCGTTGCCTCGGGAGATCACGGGTGCACGTTCATGCCGGATGTCGCGGGCCCTTGCGGACCCACGTGTGCGTCGTTCTCGTTCGTGGTGTGTCCCCCCCGCCGGAGCCGACACCCGGCCGTGGCGTTGGAGTCGAACCTTGGGGGCGACGGACGCACCCGACACCTAGGCTACATTTCCGCCGGCACCGCACCACCCCCACGCGCCAACATAGGGAACCAGACGTGGACACAGCCAAGATCAAGTCCGAGCTTGAGACGGTGACCTTCGCGCTGCAGGCCTTCGAGACGAGCCTCGCCGCGCACGACGTCCCGCTCGAGGTCGTGTCGGATTTCAAGTCGTCCGTCGACGACCTGCGACTCCGGCTCTGGGGTCTGCTCACCGCGCGGAGCGTGGGCGACCACCTCGCCTTTCAGCATCGCTTCCGGCTGCGGCGCACGCGGGAGATGTGCCTCCAGCTCGGCATCGACCTGCGCGAGGAGGAGATCCCGGTCGAGCCCGAGGAACTCCGCAAGCTGGCGGTGGCGGCCCGTGCCCTCGCGGCCGCCGCGAGCGAGGCCCTCGCGACCGATCACACACCGTGACGCCGGGGTGTCGCATGGTGGCGTGGGCCGCCCGATCGCGCTGCCCGGCGCCGACCCCCTGATGGCCGCGGCGCCCGAACCCGCTATCCAGCACGACCCCGGCCGCCGGTTCTGGCTCGAGTTGGACGGCGATATTGCCTACCTCGCCTACCGGGTCGTGGATGACACCACCGTGGACTACGCGAGTACGTGGACCCCACACGCGCTGCGGGGTCGTGGCGTCGCCACGCGCCTCGTGCGCTACGCGCTCGCGTGGGCGCACGAGCAGGACCTGAAGGTCGTTCCTTCCTGTTGGTTCGTGCAGAAGATCTTGGCGCAGACACCGGGCACCAGCTCCGCGACGGACTAGACGGACGCGGCGTTTCCCGACGGCGACGCTCGGACTTGGGCCTCCGTTCCTGTCCAGCGGATTGACGGAACGCCGGGCGGCACCGACCTTGGGTGGAGCAACTTCACGGGTGGGCCCGAGGTGCGCGTTCCTTCCGCGGTGCTCCTGGTTGCCAGCCTCGGCGCTTGCGTGCCCGACCTGCCGCAGGCTCCGCTGAACCTCGAGGTGACCCTCAGCCCCACCCGGCAATGGGTGGGCGCTCCCATCGAGATCCGCTCACCGGACTTCGCCGGCATGACCACCCAGGACATCGTCGTCACCACCCGGGCGTCGGAGGACGACGCGGGTGGTCAGATCCTCGTCGCGACATCACGCGTGGACGAGCAGACACTCGCGATCGTGGCATGGGGATACTCGGGCACCCGCACCGTGACGATCGACGCTCCCGGGTTCGTGCCGGTCGCACTGACGTTCACGGCGGTCGGGCAGGTTCCCCCGA
Source organism: Gemmatimonadota bacterium (assembly GCA_029859185.1). Lineage (GTDB taxonomy): Bacteria > Gemmatimonadota > Gemmatimonadetes > Gemmatimonadales > GWC2-71-9 > JAOTWJ01. Next base: position 3,228 of record JAOUDR010000227.1, on the reverse strand, counting down.
TAGGAGGCGGGGCGGTCGACCCGCTCCCGGCCGAGGTTCTCGAGGGATGGACGCCGATTCCCGAGACGGGCCGCGTGCTTGCGTCGGGGGACTTCTGGCAGGGCTCCATGGGGACCTCCGGATACGCCCTGCTCAACCTCCGTGCGCGTGTCGCGACTCCCATCGAAGGCCTCTCGGATTCAGGAACCTCGGGGGGAGGGCCTCAGGTGATCGCGAAGCTCCTGTCCCCAGGAGCGAGCGCTCGGCCCGACCATTTCCTCTTCGATTTTTCGGCGAAGGACTCGAACCCGCCCGTGCAGGTGTGGCGCGCGGGGCCGGGCTTCTCACTGACGCGCGCGTACGACCTGCCCTGTCGCGGCGAGTCGGTCCCACCGAACGCCGGGCTCTACGCTGCCAGTTACGCGACCGTCGAGCTGCGCGACAGCGTGTGTCTGACCCTGGCGAACGACGGCACGCTGCTCCGTAACGGGTCGGAGGTCATTTGGGCGGACACGGCGATGGGGGTGTTCGCCTGGATGCAGCGCCCTCGCATCGCGGTCGCGCCAAACGGCCGGTGGGCCACGGTGCTCGGAGCCACAGGCTTCAACACGAGCGTTCGCCTCGACTCGTGGCCAGTGGTCACGGGGGATGGCCGCCTGGCGTACACGCTCGACCGGTTCGCCCATGTCCACGACGCGGAGTTCTCCGCAGATGGGGACACCCTGTTCGTCCTGGCGCAGTCACCGTCGGTCTGGGATTCGACGATTGGAGGGTGGCAGAGCACGTCATGGATCGAGGCGATCGCCTCTGGCTCGGGAACGCGGCTCGCGGAGATCCAGCTTCCCGACTATGCGGTGGCGCTGCTGGCCGACCGCGGACGGCCGTGGCTGTTTGCATTGGGATCCGGATTCCTGGCGGTGGTGGACCGTCGTGACTGGACGCTCACGACCTGGATCCGTTCCGGATGCTATCCTTCACCCTTCCAGCCGCGAGCGCTCGTGCTCGACGGGGACGTGGTCCATGCGATCGTGGAGGGGTGGCACTACGGCACGGCCGTATGTCACTTCGATATCCTGTGACCCGTGGGCGGAAGTGGGCGGCGTCGCGCGGTGGGCCGCGTGACCAGCGGTCCTGGGGGCTCGCGCTGCTGTTGGGCGCGATGCAGGCCTGCGGGGACGCTACCGGACCCGCTCTCTTCCAAGCGGACATCGACCTCGCGGTCGTGGCTCCCCTCGCGGGTGGCGGCTCACACGTCGTGGGACAGCGCGTGGACGGATCGGGCGTCGTGGATCTCACTCCCGACGCCACGTTCGTGCACGACCCGGCTTGGGACCCGCACGGCGTCCACCTCGCATATGCCGAGGGACGCTGGCCCGAGACGACGCTGCGCGTGCTGGATGGCGCCGGCGACCGGGTGCTGGTCGATTCCGGTCAGGCGCCGCGATGGTCTCCGGATGGTGCGCGCGTCGCGTTCCTCCGAGACGGGCGGGTGCGCACCGTGGCGCTGGACGGTGGCGGTGAGACCGCCGTCTCACCCGCCAACTCCCATTGCGGACCGCCCACCTGGTCGCCCACCGCGACCCGCCTTGCGACGTACTGCGACGTCCCGCTTGCGGGGTTGGCGCTGATGGTGGGCGACGTGAACGGCGCCGCCGTGAACATGGTGCTGCGAAGCGAGGTCTACGACTGGGTCGCGCCGGCCTGGTCGCCCCGCGAGGACGAGATCGCGCTCGCTCAGACGCAGGTGGCTGGCAGCCCGACCTCCAGGGACTACGACCACGCGGTCGTCGTGGTGCGCCCCGATGGAACCGAGATTGCGCGTATCGCCACCGATGGGTGGGCCGGCGACCCGGCATGGTCGCCGGTCGGGCGTCGGCTCACCTTCACCGTGGCATCGAGCGCCGTGCCGCTCTGGTCATCAAATACCACCGGTGCACTGGTGGTGCATGATCTCGCGCTGGATCAGCACCAGGTCGTACCGATGCCGCCGGACGTCGCGGTCACCCGCGGCCCGCCGGCCTGGAGCCCAGCCGGCAATGCCGTGGCCTTCACCGTCATCCACCACGGGCAGCCGAGGGTGTGCATCGTGGCGTTTGGTGAAGGAGGGGGGATCTCCCTCGCCGGTTCGCTCGTGGCCGAGAGCCCCGCCTGGCGTCCCCGCTAGTACCTCCACTCCTTCCCTCGATGCCACTACCGCCGGGCCGCGCGCGCCCCGATTCCGCGCCGTCTTACCCCGAAGGCCACCTCCACAGGGCCACCGCGTGACGACCTGACCCGGCGGCCTCGTCTCCTCAACCGCCTGATTTCCCTTCCACTTAGGGCCCTACCGCCCCGGCGGGCGACCGGGTACTTTTGGGGGCTGTTATGGTCGAGTGGTCTCTCTCCCGCACTGAAATCATCGTGCTTTCCGGCACGGCGAATCAGCCGTTGTCCGAGGAGATTGCCCAGTTCCTCGACCTCCCGCTCTGCGACGTGACGATCCGGCGCTTTGCGGACGGCGAGATCTTCGTCCGGTTGGACGAGAATGCCCGTGGGCGGGACGTGTATATCATCCAGCCCACGAACCCGCCGGCGGAGAATCTGCTGGAGTTGCTGATTCTCATCGACGCCGCAAAGCGCGCGAGTGCGGCACGGGTGACGGCGGTGATCCCGTACTTCGGGTACGCACGGCAGGACCGGAAGGACCAGCCGCGCGTGGCGATCACCGCGAAGCTCGTGTCCAACTTGATCGAGACGGCGGGCGCGGATCGGGTGCTGGGAATCGATTTTCACCAGCACCAGTTGCAGGGATTCTTCGACATCCCGGTCGACCACCTCTACGCGTCACCGGTGTTCGTGCAGCACTACCGGCAGAAGGCCCTGAAAGACCTGGTGGTGGTGGCACCGGATGTGGGAAGCGCCAAGATGGCGCGCAGTTTCGCCAAGCGGCTCGATGCGTCGTTCGCGATCATCGACAAGCGCCGGCCGTCGGCGAACGTCGCCGAGGTCGTGAACGTCGTCGGTGAAGTGGGGAATCGCGACTGTCTCATCGTGGACGACATGATGGACACGGCGGGAACCATGGCGGAGGCGGTGTTGGCGTTGAAGCGGCTCGGAGCGCACGACGTGTATTGCTGCGCGACGCACGCGCTGCTGTCCGGCCCGGCCGTCGATCGGCTCACGGCGACGCCGGTGAAGGAAGTGACGGTCACCAACACGATCCGGCTGGCGGAGGAGAAGATCTTCGACCGGCTCGCGGTGTTGTCGGTG
>JAOUDR010000226.1 GCA_029859185.1 Gemmatimonadota bacterium | reverse complement strand
CCTTTGCCACCATCATGATTGGTGCCGCGGCGTTCGCCGCGCGGTACGTGCGCCGGAGTCGGACGCGTGGCTGGTGACCTCGGCGTGGTCGCGCTCGGGCGGATGCCCTACGGGGAAGCCCTCACCCTGCAGCGCGACCTCGCCGCACGGCGCATTGCCGGCACGGTGCCGCGGGACCTCCTGCTGCTCGTGGAGCACCCCCCGGTCATCACCCTCGGCCGCGGCTTCCAACCGCAGCATCTGTCCGCCCCTCCCGCGATGCTCGCGGCGCGTGGCATCGAAGTGCACGAGATCGAGCGCGGCGGCGACATCACGTTTCACGGCCCGGGCCAGTTGGTGGGCTACCCGATCTTCGACCTCAAGGGCCACCGGCAGGACCTGCACTGGTTCCTGCGGCAGATCGAGGCCGCGCTCATCGTGGCGCTCGACAACGTGGGAATCACGGGCCAGCGCGTGCCGGGCTACACCGGCGTCTGGACCCAGGACCGCAAGCTCGCGAGCATCGGGATCCACGTGCGGCAGTGGGTCACGTGGCACGGCTTCGCGTTGAATGTCACGACCGACTTGTCGTACTTCGACCTGATCGTCCCGTGCGGCATCCCCGACGTCCAGATGACGAGCGTGCAACGCGAACTGGCCGAGCGGGCGCCACGCGATCTCTGGAATAGAGTGACGGACAATGTGATGCTTGGGTTTGGGGAGGTGTTTGGGATGAGGGTGCAGATACAGGAGAAAGTCTAGACGGCAAGACGGCAAGACGGCAAGACGGCGAGCGGACGGACAGGGGAAAGGGGCGAGATGGCACCTCGCCCCTTTCACCTACGCGCCGCTAGCCGTCTTGCCGTCTTGCCGTCTGCCCTACAACCAATCCCCCATCACCCTTCACCCATCAACTGGAAGAACCGCCCAAACACCCGCGCCCCCTTCCACACCTGCTCGAGATTGATCTTCTCGTTCGGCGCGTGCAGACGATCGTCGGGCAGCCCGATGCCGGAGAGGATCACCGGCGCCCCGGCTTTGCCCAGCTCCGGAACGATCGGGATGGACCCGCCCGAGCGCACCGGGACGACGCCCCGACCCTCGACCTCCTTGAAGGCCTGACTGAGCAGCTCGATGGGCCGGGAGACGACGTCCACGACGACCGGGTCCGCGCCGTGGATGAACTTCACCGTCACGTCCGCGTGCTTCGGCGCCGCGGCCTTCACGGCCTTCGCGAGCAGCCGCTGCACTTTCTTCTCCGTCTGCTTCGGCACCAGTCGCAGACTGACCTTGGCGGTGGCCTCGGCCGGGATGACCGTCTTGGCACCCTCGCCGGTGAAGCCACCCTTGATCCCGTGGATCTCGAAGGTCGGCAGCGCCCACAACCGCTCGAACACCGAGTACTTCGTGAGCCCGGTCAGCGCTTTCGCTCCGACTTCGTCCCGCATGAATCGTCGCTCGTTGAAGGGCAACTTCCCCCAGGCGTCGCGGATCTCCTTCGACGGACGCTCCACCAGCTCGTACAGCCCGGGGATCTTGATGCGGCCATTCGTCCCCTTGAGCGCGGCGAGAATCTGGACGAGCGTCTCGTGCGCATTGGGGGCCGCGCCACCATACAGCCCGGAATGGAGATCCGTGCGCGAGGTGCGCACGTTGATCTCGGCATAGCAGAGCCCGCGCAGTCCCGTCTCGACCGCCGGCCATCCCGGCAGGTAGTACGGCGTGTCGGCCACCAACACCGCGTCGGCCGCCACGCGCTGCGGCTCCTTCGCCAACAAGTCGAACAGGATCTGCGAGCCCGACTCCTCCTGCCCCTCGATCAGGAAGCGCACGTTCACCGGCGGCTTCCCCTGCGCCAGCACCGCCTCGAACGCCTTGATGATCGCGAAGGTCTGACCTTTGTCGTCGGTGGCGCCGCGCGCGAAGATGTCGCCGTTGCGCACCGTCGGCTCGAACGGCGGGCTGGTCCACTCGTCGAGCGGGTCGGGGGGCTGGACGTCGTAGTGACCGTACACGAGCACCGTGGGCCGCCCCGGCGCGGGCGGGCCTTCCGCCCACACCACCGGATGCGTGGCGCTGGCGAGGTACTCCACCGTGGGGCACCCGAGCTGCCGCAGGTGGTCGCCCACCCACTCGGCTGCCCGCCGGCAGTCTGCGTCGTGGGCGGGATCGGTGGAAATGCTGGGGATGCGGAGGAGCGCCTTCAGCTCCTCGAGCATCCGGTCACGATTGGCGGTGACGAACGATTCGAGTCCGGACATGATCGGAGCCCTCTGCTCGCTGAAATTGACGTCGATCCAACGCAGAAATCTACCGCGCGGTCCCGGGGCTTGCCGACGCCGCCGCCAACGCGTCTATTCGAGGCGTCCCCGACAGAGGAAGACCGCGCGATGCCTGCCACACCTCGGACCCCCATGCCAACCGGCGCCATCGTGCGCACCCAGTTCGACACGGCGGCCGATCTCGCCGGTCTGGATGCCTCTCAACGCCGCCTGCTGCAGGGACCGTTCCGGTCCGTCTCCGTGGAGGTGCCCGTCCGGATGGACGACGGACGCATCGAGGTGTACCGCGGCTACCGGATCCAGCACAGCGGCGCCCGGGGCCCATGCAAGGGCGGCATCCGGTTCCACCCCGAGGCCGACGAGGCAGAGGTGCTCGGCCTCGCGACGACCATGACGTGGAAGACAGCCCTGGCGGACGTACCGTTCGGCGGCGCGAAGGGCGGCGTGCAGGTCGATCCCCGCACCCTCTCCCAACGCGAGCTCGAGGGCGTGACGCGGTCGTTCACCGGCCGCATCTCGCTCATGCTGGGCCCGTACCGCGACGTGCCCGCTCCTGATATGGGGACGAACCCGCAGGTCATGGCGTGGCTGCTCGACGAGTACTCCAAACGGAACGGCTACTCCCCGGCCGTCGTCACCGGTAAGCCCGTCGCCCTCGGCGGGTCACTCGGCCGGGAGGAGGCCACCGCCCAGGGGGTCGTCTACGTGATGGAAGCGTACGCGGCCGACGAGGGACTCGCGATTGAGGGCAGCCGGGTCGTGATTCAGGGGTTCGGCAACGTGGGCGCCCACACCGGACGGCTCCTCCACGAGCGTGGTGCTCGCGTCATCGCGGTCACTGACGTCGACGGTGGACTCCACAACGACCAGGGCCTCGACATCCCCAGGCTGTTCGCGCACGCCTACCAGCAACGCAAGCCGGTCGCGGAGTTCGTGGGCGGCGACGCGATCACGAACGAGGCACTGTGGCGCGTGCCGTGCGACTGGCTCATCCCCGCGGCCCTGGGTGGGGTGATCAGCAAGGACCGGAACGTGAACGACATCGAGTGCGGGGTGGTGGTAGAGGCCGCCAACGCCCCGACCACCCCAATCGCGGACAAGGTGCTGGAGTCGCGCGGTGTGACGGTCCTGCCCGACTTCCTCGTGAACGCGGGCGGGGTGATCGTCAGCTACTTCGAGTGGGCGCAGAACCTCCAGCAGCATCCGTGGACGTTCGAGCGCGTGAACGAGGAACTGCACCGGAAGATCACGGCCGCCTACCGCATGGTGCGCGACCTTCGCCGGGAACGCAAAGCACAGTGGCGCACCGCCGCGTATGCGATCGCCCTGCAGCGCGTCGCCGAAGCCGAGCGGCTGCGGGGGCACTAGCGACCGCCGCCCGGGATTCTCGTGGAGGCGCTGACGACTTCGTCAGTTCACTGACAGGGCCGAGCCGCGAGTCTCACTCGCGCCGACACGGGGGTCGGGCATGGCTCAGCCCGTCGTCGTGCGTACCGTGCGGGGCTGGACGCTTCTGACAGCGGCGTCCCCCTCGTCAGTTCACTGACAGCGCCGAGCCGCGAGTCTTACTCGCGCCTTCGCGGAGCCGGAACCTGCGAGTGAGCCATTCAACTCGGCGGGCAGGGCCCGCGTCAGGCGCGGCTGAGAGCCGCGGCTCGGCCCTGCCGCTGACAGCGGCGTCCCCCTCGTCAGTTCACTGACAGCGCCGAGCCGCGAGTCTCACTCGCGCCTTCGCGGGAGCCGGAGCCCACGGGGTGGGCCATCGACCTGGGCGGGGAGCGCCCCGCGTCAGGCGCGGCTGAGAGCCGCGGCTCGGCACTGCCGCTCAGAGCGGCGTGGGTAAGCGTCTCTCATGACGGGCTCAAGGCGCCGACCAGCGAGTCGAGCGCGGCAAACGGATCACGCTTTCCGCCGGCGTCGAGCGCCGCCGCGAGGCGCTCCACCGCCGTGCGGACGTCGCGTCCGGCCGCCGTGTACAGCGCTTCGAACAACTCGAGGCGCGTCCGGTAGATCGTGGTGGCCACGACGGTGGCATTGTTGAGCGTCCGGCCGGCGAGTTGCCCGCCGTCGTAGCGCTCGAGCGTACCGCCCAACCCGGACGCGAGCGCCGCCCGCGCCCGCCCGTAGTGATGGAGGCGCGCGCTGTCGAGCGCCGCTCCGGTGATGCCCGTCGCATAGACCGCCCGCAGCGAGTCCACCAGGGCGTGGTAGAACGCCCCCAGCCGCACCTCGTCTCGCCACACCGCGGCGGCCCATTCCGCCGCGGCCGTGTCACCCCGCGCGCGGAAGAACGCTTCGGCCCCCCGATACCCCACGAATTGGGCAAAGCTCTCGTCGAACGGTGTGGCGTTCGGTACGTACAGGGTCGTGTGCGCCATCTCATGGATCACCGTCTCGACCACCCCGGCGCGGTGGCCGCCCACCGTGGTCGACAGCAGCGGATCGTTGAACCAGCCCAGCGTCGAGAAGGCGGACGCCGGCCGGAGCGACGTGTCGTAGCCACGCGCGGCGAGATCGCGGGCGGCCGCCTCGGCCCGCGCCCGCGAGAAGAACCCGTGGTACGGCACCGACCCGACGATCGGAAACCACCAGCGATAGGGCTCGAGCGAGTTCTTCGGGGCGGCGGACAGCACGAGCACCAGCGTGTCGCGTCCGACTTCGGCGAACGTCGTGAACGACGCGCCGGGTGTCAGCCCCAGCGCGGAGTCGGCGTACGCGCGGGCGGCGATCACGAGACCGATGTTCGTGCGCCACGCGGCCGGAAGGGTCGAGTCCGCGAGGGCCTCGGTGAGCGGGCGGCGGCGCAGCATCAGCCGACCCTGTTCGTAGGCGCCGCGCAGGACGAACCGCACGTCCGGCGAGACGGCGATCGCCAGGCCCAGCAGCACGACGACCCCCGCTACCGTCACGACGGCCGCGCGTCGCCAGGCGCGCCACGCCGGCAGCTTCACAGGCGCAGCCTGAGCCCGATGCGCTGCTCCCCGCCGCCGAGCAGCACGGTGGGCGTGTATGCATAGTCCACCGTGAGTCCACCGAGCGTGACGCTGAGCCCCGTGGTGAACCGGGATACCGCGGCGTCGGCCGGCCGCGAGCCGTAGGCCCCGCGGGCCAGCACGCCCACGCCACGCACCACCATGCCGCCTTCGAGCCCGGCGATGAACCGCGTACTGACCGCCTGCGGCCACTGCAGTTCGATCGTCGACAGGAGCCGGTACGTCTCCTGGGGATCGACGAAGTTGAGGGTAAACCCCAACCGGGTGAGCCGGG
>JAOUDR010000225.1 GCA_029859185.1 Gemmatimonadota bacterium | reverse complement strand
CTGCGGCGGGATGACGGAGGACGGGATGTGCGGGATGACTCAAAGTTGAGCCCGTCCCGTCATCCCGCCTATCCCGCCCCGATCCCGCTTATCCCGCCCTTCAGTCGCCTCCCCCACACGCCTCCGACGGCGTAACGAGCCACCGCTCGCCATCCACGTAGGTCTTATTGTCCTCGTAGTCCAGCCGGTGCTGTTCCGCCTGGCCGTCGGCGTAGCGGAGCTCGATCCCGGCCACGTTCCCCTGGGTGATGATACGCCAGGTGCCCTGACCGCCGGTGCTTCCGCCACTGTAGCCTCCGGCATCGCCAACATCCACGGAGACGAGGTCGCTTCCGCGCATCGCGAATTGCCCGTTCGCGCACAGGTGGACGTCGGTGCGCGAGCTGTAGCCACCCGCGCTGCCGCTCGAGTAGCTGCTCATCTTCGTGGCCTTCTTCCCCGCAAGGAACGCAGACCACTCCCGACCGAGCGCCGTACCATCATCGATCCCGCCGCCACCCGCGGCTCCCGTCCCCCCCTGCGCCCCGCCCTGGGTATCGAATCCGCCTGCCTGCGCGGTCCCCCCGGCCAACGGATTCGCGGCCGCGCCGGTGCCGCCGCGCTGGAGCGTGTACGTGGCCCCGCCGGTGGACACGACCACCCGTCCCCCGGTCTCCTGCAGGGTCAGGGGAAACTCGCCGTCGGGAGAGCGGAACGAGCCCGAGAGCGATGCGCCGGAGCCCCGGACCACCACCGGAAAGCGCTGCCCACCGACCGCGACGCTGCCCGAATACTCCCCCCCGCTGCCACCCTGCAGTTCGAGCACCAGGCTCCCGTCGCTGAAGGTCCCAACCCACGGATCGGCATGGGCAGCCAGTGGGCCCGCCCCCCCGCCAAGCGGATTCCCGCCGGCGGCCACCGCCCCTGCTGCTCCCTGCCGGGCGAAGACCACCGTGGACATCCGCTCGTAGTCCGGTCGGCCGTCGGTACCGGCCGCGATGAGCGTCAGGTAGAGCGTTGCCTCATCGAGCTCCGCCTCGAACCAGAGCCCTCCCCCGGGGGCGCCAGTGACGGCCCCGACGACGGTCCCCGCTTCGAGCGCACCCTCCAATTGGAGCGTGGACCCGTTCCCGACGATCGTACCGGTGACTTTGTCGCCCTGTTGGCGCAGGGTCACGACCGTCTGGCCGCCCTGGTCGTTCTGGGCGGCGTACGAGCCGTTGTAGGTCTGGGCGGTGGCGGGCGCGGCGAGCAGCAAGCCGAGCGCCGCCCGCATCATCCGCGGACGCAGCATGGGGACCTCCTGAGAGCCGGAAGCTGGGGTTCCACTAAGACTAGGCCAGGCGGGATTGGGGGTCAAACACCAACGAGATGACGGCATGACGGGATGACCGTATCAAGGCGCACGAGCGCCGCACCTGTTATCCCGTCATCACGTCATCACGCAATCCCACCCGCCCCTACTCCCCCCTCGCCCGGGCGCACCAGAACGCCTCGCGACCCGTCAGCACCCCCTCCGGGTTCAGCGCCTCCTCGCAGGACAGGGGATTCGGGTACGCGAGCCGGGCGGTCCCGAGCCAGAGCCCTTCGAGGTCGGCCACGTCGGCGCCGAGCGCCCCGGTAAGGTCGTCCAGGTCATACAGCCGCAGCCAGGCATCGCGACCATACGCGTCGAATACCCACCGAGTGAAGCTTCCCCCTTCGACCGTCACCTGCCACGCCGACGCATCGGCGGTGGAGCCCAGGTAGTCGTACCCCAGGGCAGCCGCGCCGAACGCCGTGGCCAGTGGGATCGTGGATCCCTGCTGCTCGAAGAGTGACACCCACGCGTGCGGAAGCTGGCCGTAGTGCGGGTACAGGATGGTACTGGAGGGGTCGAGAACTTCCGACGCGTAGACCGCAATCCCCTCCTCCAGAAAGGGGCGCTGTCGATAGCCGGTCGCGAGGTGGACCACCTGGTGGGGGAGATACTCCAGCACGAGACCGTTCTGCCACTGCGAAATGACCAGCGTGCTCGGGGACACGAACGGGATGCCGGTTCCGGGCAGGAGCTGGAACGTGATCGTGTCGTCCGGAAGCGGGAACTCCGGGAGGAACGTCGTGACATCCGCCACCGCGGCTCCCAGTACCGCCGCGATCGAGTCGATCAGGTCGGCAGAGGCCGCCCGGGTCCCATCCTCGATCCGGAACCCCCCGACTTCGTAGACCAGGGGATCGAGCGTGGGCTCCGGGGGCGAACTGCAGGCCCCGGCCGACCCGACGAGCGCGGCGGTCCACACGTGCCGGAGAGCTCTATGCACGGCCATCACCTCACTCTGGAGATCCTATCCCAACCACGGGATGCGTGTTCCCCGGGGCGCGGCGCGCGCGTCAGCGGGAACACGGAAACCTCATGATATTTTCACGTCACCGCAGTATATCTGCCGGTGGAATATCTCACGTGTTTCCCGGAGCTGTCACCGTGACCGATACTCACCACCCCCCGACAGGCATCGACCTGATGCAGAACCCCGCCCTCAACAAAGGTACGGGATTCACGGAGGCGGAGCGCGACGCCCTGAAACTGCGTGGTCTGCTCCCGCCCCGGGTGTTTACCATCCAGGAGCAAGAGGCGCGGATTCTCGAGAACTTCCGCCAGAAGACGTCCGCGCTCGAGAAGTACATCATGATGGCGGCGCTTCAGGACCGGAACGAGACGCTGTTCTATCGCACCGTCCTCGACAACGTCTCGGAGATGATGCCGATCATCTACACCCCCACGGTCGGCGAGGCGTGCCAAAAACTCGGCCACATCTTCCGCCGTGCCCGGGGCCTCTACATCTCGCTCCACGATCGCGGGAAGATCCGTGACGTCTTGGAGAACTGGCCGCGTCGCGACGTGGACGTCATCGTGGTCACCGACGGCGAGCGGATTCTGGGCCTGGGCGACCTCGGGGCGCAGGGCATGGGCATCCCCATCGGCAAACTGTCGCTCTACACCGCGCTCGCGGGCATTCACCCGCAACGCTGCCTCCCCATCACGCTCGACGTGGGCACCAACAACGCGCAGCTCCTCAGCGATTCTCTGTACTTCGGGATCCTCCAAAAGCGGGCCCGCGGCGACGAGTACGCCGAGTTCGTGGACGAGTTCGTCATGGCGGTGCAGAGGGTATTCCCGGGCGTTGTGCTCCAGTTCGAGGATTTTGCCACGGAGAACGCCATCCACCTGCTCGAGACCTACCGGAACCGGATCTGCACGTTCAACGACGATATCCAGGGGACCGCAGGTGTCACGCTGGCGGGCCTCCTGGCCGCCAACCGACTCACCAAACGGCCACTCCAGGACGAACAGATCCTGTTCTACGGCGCCGGCGAGGCGGCGAGCGGCATCGGGAACCTCATCGTCTCGGCTATCGTGAAGCAGGGCATCACGCCCGAGCAGGCTCGCAGCCGCATCTGGTTCGTGGACTCGAAGGGCCTGGTGGTGAGATCGCGGACCGACCTCGCGCGGCACAAGCTTCCCTACGCGCACGAGCACGAGGGCATCAAGGACCTCGAGAAGATCGTGGAGGCGCTGAGACCCACCTGTATCATCGGCGTGTCGGGACAGCCCCAGACCTTCACCGAGCAGATTCTCCACAAGATGGGCGAGTTCAACGAGCGGCCGATGGTCTTCAGCCTCTCGAACCCGACCGCCAACTCGGAGTGCACGGCCGAGCAGGCGTACCGGTACACGGACGGCCGGGCGATCTTCGCGAGCGGCAGCCCGTTCCCGCCCTGTCAGTACGACGGCAAGACCTTCATCCCGGGCCAGGGCAACAACGCCTACATCTTTCCGGGGCTCGGGCTCGGGGTGATCGCGTCGCGGGCCAAGCACGTCACGGACGAGATGTTCTACATCGCGGCCAGCACGCTGGCCCACATGGTGACCGAGGAGTACCTCGCACAAGGGACCATCTTCCCGCCGCTCGAGCGGATTCGCGAAGTATCGCACGCCATCGGGACCGCCGTGGCCCAGGAAGCGTACGACACAGGCCTTGCGACGGCGCCCAGGCCGAAGAACCTGTCGGAGTACGTCCGATCGTTGCAGTACGAGCCTGAGTACGAGATGTATCTCTAGAGACGGCTAGACGGCTAGACGGCAAGACGGCTAGACGGCAAGACGGCAAGACGGCTAGACGGCAAGACGGCTAGAGCGTTAGGCGGTCAGACGGCTGAGCAGCGCGATGCTCGACCCTGACCGCCCAGCCGCCTACCAGGCGATTCCGTAGTCCTCGCCGTAGTCGCTCGATCCCCCCCAGAAGGACCCGTGGACCCAATCGAAGAAGATCGCGTTGATCGGGCCGGAGGTCCGCGGCTGGAACTCGAGTCGGTACCCCTTGTCGCGTAGCTCTGCCCTGACCCAGTCCGGCACCTGCTCGTGGAGCACCAACCGACCGGGCTCGCTCGTGTGCTGGAACGAGTCCCACATCTGATAACTCGTGATGTTGGCCGCCTCGACGGCCTGCTGCACGTTCATGTCGAACTCGACCATGTTCAGGAAGAACTGCAGCAGGTTCTGCTCCTGCGTGTCACCGCCCTGCACCGCAAACGACAGGAACGGCTTGCCGTCCTTCAGCGCGAGACTCGGCGTCAAGGTGGCGCGCGGTCGTTTCCCAGGCTGGACTACGTTGAACGGGTTCTCAGCCGGGTTCAACACGAAGCTCTGCATCCGCTGTGACAGGCCCACCCCGGTCCGCCCCGCGATCACCGCCGGCACCCACCCGCCACTTGGCGTAATGGACACGACCCACCCCTCTGCATCCGCCGCCTGCACCGACGTCGTCCCCAGTGTGAACGTATCCCCCCCTTCCATCGCCCCCGTCGCGCCCGTCGTGCCCGTCCGCGGCCACATCTCCAGCTGCTTCAAGAACGGATTCGTGCTCCGCATGAAGGGGTAGGGATCGCCGGGCTTAGTGTCGGGGTCATTCCGCTGCCAGTTGATCGTGGCGGCGCGCGCCGTCGCATACTCCTTGGACAGGAGCCCGCGCATCGGCTCCTCCGGTGGATAGTACGGATCCCCGTAGTAGAAGTCCCGGTCGGCAAACGCCAGGTTCATGGCCTGGTACAGCGCGTGGATGTAGCGCGCGCTGTTGTAGCCCATGGCCTTGAGATCCACGGTCTCGAGGATGTTCAGCACCTGCAGCAGCACCGGTCCCTGGACCCAGCTATTGAGCTTGTAGACTTCGATCCCTTTGTACGTGGTCATCACGGGCTCCTCGATGTACACCCGCCACTTGGCGAGGTCGTCCATCGTGATGAGTCCGCCCTCTTCCTGGACCCCGCGCACCAACTCGCGGGCGATGTCACCCTTGTAGAACCGGTCGTAGGCGGCGTAGATCGCCTCCTTCCGGGACTTGCCCGCGTTCAGCGCTTCGGCCTCAGCAGCCACGAGCTTCTCGAGCGTGGCCTTGAGGTCCGCCTGACGGAAGATCTCGCCGGCGTCTGGCGCCTCGCGGTCCTCGCCCGGATGCGTCAGGTACACCGCGGGGGAGTACTTCCACTCCTTGATGCGGGCCTTTTCCCGCTCGATGGCATTGGCG
>JAOUDR010000224.1 GCA_029859185.1 Gemmatimonadota bacterium | reverse complement strand
GCCTCGAGAGTGCGCCCCGCGGTGAGCGGGACGTCGATCCCCATCCCTGTGCGGACGGCATCCGGGAAGTGCGCCGCGATCCGTGGGACCCCAGCAAGCGCACCGCCATTGAGCCGCAACTCGGCCACCCGCTCCTGCTGCACCGCGGCCATGCGGAGATCGGCCAGCAGGCGACCGTCCCGCAACACGGCGACGCGCGTGGCCAGGTCTTCCACCGCCCGGACGTCGAGTGGGGCAAGGACCACGGCGCGACCCTGCGCCGCGAGATCGGCGAGCGCCTCCGAGAGATGACGGCGGGTGAGCGCCCCCACACCGGCGAAACAGCCGTCGAGCAGCAGCACCTCCGCTCCGGCCACGGCCAGTGTGGCCACCGCCAGCCGTTCCGCGGCATCGCGATCGAGCAGACCGATCCGCCGCCCCGCCTCAGGCCCGAGCCCGACGAGGGCCAGGGCGGCCTGGACCCGGACGGCGCGCGCCCGGACCGGTCCACCACGCTGATCAGCCACATGCCGCAGCCACTCGACCGCCGAAAGATCAGCCGGCCCGGTAAGCCCGGCCCGGACGTATCCGAAGCCGGGAATCCACCGTCGTGGCCCGGTCACGACCGGTGCCACCACGTGTCCCGTCGCGGTGGCGGCGAGGCCTGCGAGGGCGCGGAGGAGCGTGCTCGGCCCGTCCTGCGGGGATCCAACCACGGCCACGATCTCACCCGCCTCGATTGTCAGACTCACGCCGTCGAGCACCCGCCGCGGACCGCCTCCCGTGTCGCTGACACAGGTCAGATGTTCGCAGGACGTCATGTGACCAACCTCCACCGGACGGCCACGGGTTTGGCGACCCGCCGGCCAAGACCGGCGATGCCCAGGAGGGCCAACCCCACCCACAGCGCCAGCCGCACCGCGTCCACTCCGCCCCGGCCCTGCAGGACGCCCATCACCAACACGCCTGGGGGAGGGAGCGGGACGGCCCCCAGCCTCGGCTCCGGTCCACCAATCAGGTCTGGCGCGGTGACCCCGGCCGCCACGAGCAGCACCGGGAGCACGGTGGCGGTGGTACAACCCCACGCGGGGGCCAGCGCCGCGCCGAGCGCGCTGATCACCGCCGCGTGGGTCGCCGCGCCGACCAAGATGTCGAGACCCAGGGCGGCCGACCCGCCGAGCGCGAATCCCGCCGTTATCGCCCCGAGACCGGCGACGAGGACGGCGCCCGCCAGGCGGCCCGCCGCGGCGAATCCCGGTATCACCGCGCCCCACCGCAACGACTCGAACGGCCCTCCCCGCACAAAGGCCCGCGGCCCGGCGGCGGCGCCGAGCAATCCGGCCAGCGCGATCACCGCCGGCGCGATGGAACGCTCCGGGGGCGACCCGCCGAGCACACGGATGAGGGCCGCCAGTCCAACGGCCCACCCGAGCGCCGTACGTGGGAGGGGATGGCGGATCGTGAGACGCAGGCCGAGCGCTACCTCCGCCCGGAGCGCCCCGAGCATCGTTCCAGCTGCCGTCAGGACCGACCGCGGATTCGTCATGGAGCGACGGTAGCATGATTGGCGCGGACCCTGGCAACCATTCGGACGACCACACGCACAATCCGTCGCCGCAACGACGTGGGGCCGGCACCGAACCCGGCACCGGCCCCACGTTGGTCCTGCCCTTCGGGATGCCTAGGGCTTCTGCTCTCCCTCGTCCTCCTCGACGAGCTCGGCCTCTTCCACCAGATCCGACCGGTTCCCCGCCCCGAGTTGCTGGGGCGCGCCGTTGCTGCCGGCCGGCAGCATCCCCATCTTCTGTTTCAGCTCCAGCAGGCGCTGCTCCGCGCTGCCGTGGAACTCGAGCGCCTTGAACTCCGACGCGAGACTGTCCCCGGAGAGCTCCCCGGCCAGCTCGGCGGCCGCCACCGCCTGGCGCTCCATGTCGTCGATGCGCTCTTCCATGCGGGCGAACGTGTCGAACGCCGACTGGTCGCCCATGGTGGACATCGTCTTCTGGATGCGCTCCTGCGCCTCGGCCCGCTTCTGTCGCGCCACCAGCACGTTCTTCTTGCGCTTGAGCTCTTCGATCCGGTCGTTCATCTGCCGGAGCGAGTCCTTCAGCTTGTCCGTATCACCCTTGTGCCGCACCCACGTTTCGTGCAGCTGCTGGGCGTTCTGCATGTGCTCGGACTGGCGCATCAAGGCCTGCTTGGCCAACTCGTCGCGCCCCTCGTTCACCGCGAGCATCGCGCGCCGCTCCCAGTCCTCGGCCTGCTTCTTTTCGCGCTCGACCTGCCCCTGGAGCTTCTTCTCGTCCGCGATGGCCGCCGCCACGTCTTGCTTGGTTTTGGCCAGCGACCCCCGCATGTCCATGAGCGACTGCTCGAGCACCTTGGCCGGGTCTTCGGCCCGTCCGATGAGTGCGTTGATGTTCGCCTTGATGACGGTCATCATCCGCGAGAAAATACCCATGGCTCCCCGATGCCTCCCGCGGGCCACGCGAGCCCGCTCAAACCTCGAAATCCCGCTCCCGGCCGGCCGACCGGGCCGTTGGAAGATCAACGCAAGACGGTCGTTACGCTACCGTCCCCCTACCCCGGCGCGTTTCCCGGCGGCAGCCCCCCCTCCCGGTTCTGCGCGAGGACCCGCTCGGTGAAGTCCATCCGCTCATGCAGCTCGGCCACCTCCCGCCGGACCGTCTCCAGGTCGTCGAGCACCTCCTGGTGCGACACTTCGAGCTGGCGCACCGTGTCGTCCGACACGATGCCACCCCCGCGAATCCGGTCGGCGAACGCGCGGCCCACCGGCGAAATGGCGAGGAGGAAGGCTGTCCCTCCGCCGAAGATGAAGATGATGGCGAGAATGCCCTCCATGTCCATTCCCTCGGCTCAGTGGTCGCCCAGCAGGGGTCGCTGCCCGTGCTTGGCCAGCATGCGTTCCGCGAAATCCAGCCGCTCTTCGAGTTCCTGCACGCGCGCGACTTGGTCCTCCAACTGGCCGACCCGATCCTCGAGCTGCCGGACCTCCTGCGCGACCCCACCCCCTCCTGCGATCTCGGCCTCGTGCCGCCGGTCGAGCATCCGGTTCACCGTCCGATAGATGCCGTACAACACGAACGACCCCATCCCCATCCCGATGAGCGGGAAAAGCACGTCCTCGATCCAGATCAAGTCCGGCACCCTATGCCTCTCCCTGCGATCCCGCGGACGATCTGCGCGGCAAGAGTCGCTCGGCGAAGTCCACCCGCTCCTCCAGGTCCACCAGCCGCTCGTGGACGGCCTCGTCCACGGCCCCGGATCGCAGGTGCGCAACCTCGGCCTGCAGGAGACGTACCTCCTCCTGCAGGCGCGCGAGATCCGCCCCGCCACCTCCCTCAATCCTGCGCTGAAGCCCCCGCATGACCGGGAGCAGTAGCCCCCCCACCGACACGAAGAACGCCACGAAGATGAGCGGCGCCAACGGGCTGCTCCACAACTCATGCATGCGGCGCACCCCCGGGATTGAGTTCAGACCGCTCGCGGCGGGCCTGGGCAAGCAACCGCTCCGTGAAGTCCAGCCGCTCTTCGAGCTCGGCCACCCGGTCCGGCATGTCCCGCAGCAGTGCAACGTCGTCCCGCAGATCCTGCAGCTCCTCGGCGGAGACGCCGCCGACAGCCGGCCGGTGCCGCAACTCCATCCACTTTGTGATCAGCTTGTAGATCCCGAACATGAAGATCGTGCCGGTCGCCATCCCGGCGATGGGGATCAGAATGAACTCAGTCGGCATGGTCCACTCCGTCGCCGCGCGCGCCACGCGTGAGCATGCGATCCGTGAAATCCTGGCGCTCCTCCAGCTCCATCACCCGCTGCCGGAGGTTCTCCAACTCGGTCCGTACCGTGTCGTCCGGCACCGCGGGCGGCGTCTGGCGGGCGCGCCCCGCAAACACGGCCCGCGCGATCCCCTGCGCGCCCCACATGATGATCGCCACGACCGGGATGAATGCCCAGGTCTCCACGTCAGCGCTCCCCGCCCAGCAAGCCCGCGCGCCCGGCCTCCGCCCGCTGTGACAGCATGCGCTCCGCGAAATCCTGGCGCTCTTCCACCTCCGCCAAGCGGTGCTTCAGCGCCTCGAGCTCGCCCTGGGTCCGATCCAGCTCCTCCGCAAGAGCCGCATCGGGCGCGCGGGTCGTGCGACCGGCGATCCGGTCCGCCAGCGCCTTCCCGAGCGGACCGCGCAGGACGATGGTCGCGGCGACGCTCACGAATAGCGTCATCATGGCGATGGCTTCACCTGGACCCATGCGTCAGCTCCCTCGACCCTCGAGCCGCTGTGGCTCACGCTGCGCCGCGAGCATCCGCTCGGCAAAGTCCATCCGCTCGTGCAACTCACCCACCTCCGCCGACAGCTGTTGCACCGAGTGCTTGAGAGTTTCCACCACGTCCTGCCCCACCGCAGGCTGGCTCCACTTGCGCATCCACCCCCGGACCAGCATCCAGAGCATGCTGACCGCCCCAAGTGAAGAGATCACGATCACCACGGCAATCGCGATGTCGATCGGATCCGGCCCCCGCTGGAACAGCCAGTCGGGGATCTCTGGAGGTGTGGGTGCTGGGGTCTGTGTCAGCATGCGCGTCAATCCTCGGTATTCGTCATGCCCGCATTACGGGGGACGTTTCAAAAAGTGTCACCGACGGGCAGCCGGCGCTAGCGTGCGAGCAAGACGCCAAGATAGCGTCCGGTGTAGGAACCCGGGGCGGCGGCCACCCCCTCCGGGGTGCCCTCCGCTACCACGCGACCGCCCAGGGCACCACCCTCGGGGCCGAGATCGATCACCCAATCCGCGGTCTTCACGACCTCGAGGTTGTGCTCGATCACGATCACCGTGTTGCCGCGATCCACCAGCCGGTGCAGCACGTCCAGCAGGAGACGCACGTCCTCGAAATGGAGGCCGGTCGTGGGCTCGTCGAGGATATAGAGCGTGCGGCCCGTATCCCGCTTGGCGAGTTCGGTCGCCAATTTCACGCGCTGCGCTTCCCCGCCGGACAGCGTCGTGGCGCTCTGCCCCAGGTGGATGTACCCCATGCCGACGTCGTTGAGCACTTCCAGCTTGCCGCGAATGCGCGGCTGGCTGTCGAAGAACTCCAACGCCTCGGCCACGGTCATATCGAGCACGTCGGCAATGGACCGGCCCTTGTACCGCACATCCAGGGTCTCCCGGTTGTACCGCCGCCCTTTGCAGATCTCGCACGGGACGTACACGTCCGGGAGGAAGTGCATTTCGATCTTGACCAGCCCGTCACCCTGACAGGACTCGCACCGCCCGCCCTTCACGTTGAACGAGAACCGACCCGGTCCGTAGCCCCGGATCTTCGATTCGGCGAGTTGCGCGAAGAGGTCACGGATTGGCGTGAACAGGCCCGTGTAGGTGGCCGGGTTGCTGCGCGGGGTGCGGCCGATCGGGCTTTGGTCGACGGCGATCACCTTGTCCAGGTGCTCCAGGCCCTCGATGTGGTCGTGCGGCGCGGGCTCGAGGTGGCTCTGGTAGAGCTTCCTGGCCACCGCGGCGTAGAGGGTGTCGTTGATCAGCGTGCTCTTGCCCGAGCCGCTGACGCCGGTGACGCAGGTGAACAGGCCC
>JAOUDR010000223.1 GCA_029859185.1 Gemmatimonadota bacterium | reverse complement strand
GCGACGATGAACCCGCCATGCCAATCCAAGGACGTGGCTGGCCACACGGTAACCACCCCGGGCGGCTCATCGAGAACAATCGACTCCCCGCCAGCAAAGACCTCCCCGAAGTTCCGCCCGCCGAGGACCGTTATTCCTGATTCGTGATGTTGGCTCCTGGCTACGTCGGGAACGCCGGTGCAGGATATCAACCCCAACACCGCTGCGGCCCAGAACAGCAATGCTCGACCACCCACCCCTGCATGGGTGTGCAAGCCGTGCGGTCTTTGTCCGCCGGGCTGCCATCCGGAAGCCCGGCGCGTGTCCGTGTGGGTGCGAGAGAGGGAGGTCAAGTAGCCGTGACCCCCGGACCGAGGACGGGGCAAGTGGTCGAATTCTCGCCTTTCCACCGGACCTGTCCAACTCGGCGATACTGACAAGACGTTCCTCCCTGACGACCGATGGAAGGGCAACTCCCGGATACAAGCTCGATACTGTGCCGATCACGCCTCGTTTCACCGCCAGACGGAACCCCGATCACCACATCGCTCGAGACCGTCCTCCCACGAGCGTAGGAATTGGAGATCTCGCGGGCAAGGGTGGTTTTCCCAACTAAGGGGGTGCCTTTTCGTCGGTGCGTTCGGTTGTCGTGACATCTGGGGACTCATGACAAAGCCCCGCAGCGCGCCGAGAGCGTCGGAAGTTCGCCTGATCGGATACGCCGAACCAACTGGCCACGTCCCTTGCTGGCATTCCCGTCGCGTGTCGCACGAGTCTGATAGCTCGGTCGCGGACGACAGTGATGAAGTGCCCAGCACGCCTGAACCCGGCGGACCGAATACGTGACCCTACAGTCGCTGCCGGAAGGCCGACGCTGTCGGCAAGGTCGCACGGCCAGCGGATTGCCAGCGGGTCGTGGAGAATCGCAGTCACGAGGTCTCGTACCGGCCGAAGTCGGGAGTCCCCATGAACGATCGCCTCCAGGAGCTGATCGTAATGGAGATCGAACACGGCTGGGCCGAGCCAGGGAACGAGGTCGTCCACCACCTCGAGCGGGTCGAGGTCGAAGAGGAAAACAGCTACGTCGCCACGGCGTACGCCTTCGGACCAGATGGCTGGGATCGATGCGGACCTGGGTACGACGATGGCGATTCGAGTCGGCAGACCCGGAGGCTCGGATGGCAGATGGTCACCGGTGAGCACGGCAACACTGGAACGCCGCGGACCAGCAGTCGGGACGCCTGCAACGACCTCAGTGCACCGCCCGAAGCGCGCCCTGATGGCTCGGCGCAGGGACAGGGTCGGGCAGACGATCGCCGTCAGTGCCCGGGTCCCGCGAGGGAAGACCGACCCGGTCACGCCAGCGCTTGCCGGTGTCTTGGCGGGTTCGTGCGTCACAGGCAACTCCAGTGGAGCGTCCGTGACACACGAGTACTGCTGCGCGGGCAATTGCGGAACTACTACGGGTAGTAGGGGGGCAGTGTCGAGTTGGTGCTCCAACCGCCACCCCACCCACCTTGGGTCGCGGAACTTCTCGTGGCCCCGGGATGCGCGCCATGCTGCGGCCTAGCTCATCCAACACGCTCATCCCCTATCCGCCATTCCGCGTCAATCCTGATTAGCTTCTCGGAACAACCGGCAGGGGTGCCCGTTCCAGCGCGGGCTGAGATCACACCCTTAGAACCTGAACCGGCTAGAACCGGCGGAGGGAGACCCATGACGCCCCCATCCTGCGTCACCCAGATGGCGTTGGCCCGTGCGGGCACAATCACCGACGCGATGCGGTTCGTGGCCGAGCGCGAGCGATTGGCGCCCGAGGTGGTCCGTGAGGAAGTCGCGGCCGGCCGCCTCGTCATTCCGGCCAACGTGCGTCACCTGGCGGGCGCACTCGAGCCCATGGCCATCGGTGCCGTCGCCAGCGTCAAGATCAACGCCAATATCGGCAACTCGGCCGTGTCGTCCGGCATCCCGGAGGAGCTGGAGAAGCTCACGCTCGCCATCAAGTACGGCGCGGATACGGTGATGGACCTCTCGACGGGAGAGGACATCGACGCCACCCGCGAGGCCATCATCGGGCACTCGACCGTACCGATCGGCACCGTCCCGATCTACCAGGCCACGGCCGAACTCGACGACGCGACGGAAATGACACCCGATCTGTTGCTCGAGGGCATCGAGCACCAGGCCAAGCAGGGCGTGGACTACATGACCATCCACGCCGGGATCCTGCTCGAACATCTGCCGCTCGTGTACGGCCGCGTCACCGGCATCGTCAGCCGTGGTGGGGCGCTGCTGGCCGAGTGGATGGTGAAGCACCGGAAGCAGAATCCGCTGTACGCACACTACGACGAGATCCTGGAGATCCTGCGGCGGTACGACGTCACGATTTCCCTGGGCGACTCGTTGCGGCCGGGCTCCATCCACGACGCCAGCGACAAGGCGCAGTTCGCGGAGCTGGACACGCTGGGTGAGCTGACGACACGCGCCTGGGAGCGGGACGTGCAGGTGATGGTCGAGGGGCCCGGCCACATCCCGATGCACCAGATCGAGATGAACGTCCGCAAGCAGAAGGAGATCTGTCACGGCGCGCCGTTCTACACGCTGGGACCGCTCGTGACGGACATCGCGCCCGGCTACGACCACATCACGAGCGCCATCGGGGCGGCCATGATTGGATGGTACGGCGCAGACATGCTGTGTTACGTGACCCCCAAGGAGCACCTCGGTCTTCCGAACGCCGAGGACGTGCGGCAGGGCGTGATCGCGTACAAGATCGCGGCGCACGCGGCGGACATCGCCCGCGGGCGACCAGGGGCCACGGACCGCGACGACGCGCTCAGCCGAGCACGATACACGTTTGACTGGAACGAGCAGTTCCGGCTGTCACTCGATCCCGAGCGGGCGCGCGAGTATCACGACGAGTCGTTGCCGGCGGACTACTTCAAGAGCGCGGAGTTCTGCGCGATGTGTGGGCCGAAGTTCTGTTCCATGCACCATTCCAAGGCGCTGGATGAGGCTATAAGGGACATGGCGTTGGGAGTGGAGGCAAAGGTCTAGACGGCGAGACGGCAAGACGGACAGCGGTTGGGAGGCGTAAGGCGAAAGCGGAGGTGCGATGGGGGTTTCCGATCCTCGATGGCACCCCCGCTTTCACCTGGGTACTAGGCACCGCTTGCCGTCTCGCCGTCTCGCCGTCTGATCCAGCTCCTAGTCCCCACGCACCTCATCCTCTTTCCTCAGCAGCTTCTTGTAATCATCCGGCGTATTGAAATCCTCCAGCACGGCCGGATCGTCCACGGGAATCTCCGTAACGCGGGCGGGGTCCTTGTGCACGACGGCCCGGGCCCCTTCATCATCCGGGGCACCGAGCAGCTCGGCGAACACGGGCCGGCCGAACAGAACGGGGTGGCCCCGCTTCCCATCGTGCGTGGGAACGACGATGGGCTGGTGGGCGGAGCGGAAGCCGTCGAGCAGGGCCTCGATGGTGGCTACCGCCACGTGGGGCCGATCCACCGGCCAGACGAGGATGGCGTCTACCGGGAACGGCGCGAGCGCGGCTAGGCCAGCTCGAATCGACCCGATCGGTCCCGTCTCGAGATCCGCGTTCAGGGCGACCAGCAAGTCAGATAAGTCAATCTCTTCTTGTATCTTATCTGCGTAGTAGCCTAAAACAACTACCCTCTTCTCAACTCCGGCGGCGTAGCACGCCTCAACGATCCCGGTGAGGAAGGGTCTGCCCCGATACGGGAGTAGGGCCTTGGGGTACCCCATGCGCTCGGAGGCACCGGCGGCGAGAATGATGGCTGCAAACATGGGCATTCCTTAGATTGGGGACGCCATGACCGTCCACCGTGTCCGCCTATTGGGCGATCCCATATTGCGCGCCAAGTGCGCGCCGATCAAGAACCCTCGATCGGCGGCCGTTCGCATGGTAGCCGACGGCCTGCAGGGCACGCTCCGCGACCTCAAGGCCCGGTTCGGGGTGGGCCGGGGACTCGCCGCACCGCAGATCGGGGCGCCGATCCGCCTGATCTACGTGGAGAAGGACGAGCCATGGTTCCTGGCCAACCCTGAGATCCTCGACGTCGGTGGCCACGACTTCTCCGTGTGGGACGACTGCTTCTCCGTTCCCGACCTGCTGTGTCGTGTCGTGCGGGCCCATCGGCTCACCGTACGGTACCAGGACCTCCAGGGCAAGACGCACGAGGTCACCGTCGAGAAGGACATGGCCGAGTTGCTCCAGCACGAGATCGATCACCTGGACGGGGTGCTGATGCTCGACCGGGCCATCGGGCTCGATCCGTACTGCTACCGTGAGGAGTGGAACAAGCACCACGGCGCGGACAAGCGGTACGGGAAGAAGGAAGCGCGCTGGGCGCCGAAGGCCGTGGCGACCTAGACCGAGTCGAGTCCCTCGACGCGCGCATCGGCAACGCGGGGCAGCACGCCGCCCGGCGTGCCGTAGTGCGGCACGACGCTCTGATCATCGAGGGTATCGGCGCTGCGCGGCACCACGAACCGTTCGCTCTGTAGCGCGTAGTACAGGCAGCCGTACTCCTCTGGCGGCCGCTCGCGCACGAACGTGTCCGCGTCGGCCAGCGCGGCGAGCCACGTTTCCTTGGCCCGGGGCAGATGAAATGGCTCGGCCAGCCGGAGCCGGGTGAAGTCCTCCGGGCGATAGCGACCGCGCCGCTTGAGCAGCTCGAGCAGCGACAGTGGCGTGAGCCCGGGGTCCTTGCCCACCGCCGCCCAGCAGAGCCCGGCGAGTGGCAGCACGTTCCCGTGCACGAAGAGAATGTCCACGAAATCGCGCGACTCGTCGCGGCCGGCCAGGGCGAGCACCTTGTTGACGGCCAGGTCAACGGGGTGCAGCAAAAGACCGCCCAGCGGATCGCGCACAAGCGGCATGAACCGCCAGGCCGAGTCATGCGCCCAGTCCACGCGGGTGGCGTCGTCGTCGCGTCGCACAACGGCACGGATGAACCCGGGCAGGCTCAGCTCCAGGTCGAGCGCGTAGCCGGCACGCTCCAGTGTGGTCCGGTCCGACGAAAATGCCGCGGCGACGCGCGCCTCGGAATCGTGGAAGAAGTCGAGATCGTCGCTGAAGCGTGTCGAGTTGGCAGCGAAGTGCATGGCGGCGCCACCCGCCAGGTAGCGGTCGTCGCTGGGGGCGGCGGCGAGGGT
This sequence comes from Gemmatimonadota bacterium, assembly GCA_029859185.1. Lineage (GTDB taxonomy): Bacteria > Gemmatimonadota > Gemmatimonadetes > Gemmatimonadales > GWC2-71-9 > JAOTWJ01. Next base: position 437 of record JAOUDR010000223.1, on the reverse strand, counting down.
GGCGAGCAGCGTGCGTTGGAACGCGGTTAGCGGCACAGCCGGACTCCGATACGCCACGCTTCGCGGTTGCCGTTCTTCATCAACTGCTCGGCCACCCATGGGACATCGGCTGCGGAGATCTCGAGGTCGGGCTGGTACGACCAGAAGCACGTACTGCGGAACCGGCGGAACGCGCGCCGCGCTTCACGCACCATCACCATGGTGCGTGCGGTCTCGGCATCGAGGGTACGCCGGCTCTTACGGCCGCCCCGCGCGCCAATTCGGGCAAGGTAGCGGTTGACATCGCTCATGGTGACATCATAAGCCGCTTATGATGTTAAGTCAATGGCAAAAATAAATATAGGGACTCTTGAATCAGCCGTGCACGAAGCGAGATGCCCCTCGCGACAAACCGGGCTGAGGCCTGGCGGTGCACCGTGGCCTGCAATGCCCAAGCG
>JAOUDR010000222.1 GCA_029859185.1 Gemmatimonadota bacterium | reverse complement strand
GCATCTGACGCATTGATCACCATCTCCCAGGATGAAGGTGCCGGGCGCCATCCGGACACGGTGCGGGCGCACCGCTGGATGATCCCCAACGCGGGTCCGCCACCGTGCGGGCAGCCACCGACGGGGACACGGCGCGCCGCCTCACCCACCCCACCGGTACTGCCAGGCCACGACGAACGTGTCGAAATCGGCACCGGCGCGCGTCGAGATCCCCGAGGAATAGGCCAGTTTCAGCGCGTGGGCCGCCGAGACCGGGATTGCCAGCGTGGCCCCGAAGCGATTGTTGGACTGGGCGTTGTCACCGTCCACGCCGTCGACCGTGAGGCTGCCCCCGATCGACTGGCCGAATGACACGGCACCCCACAGGCCGCGGCGGATCGTGTAGCTGGCGTGAAGCTGGAACGCGACGATGGGCGCCTGGGCGACGGTGCTCCCGCCGTAGAAGTCGGCGTTCGTAGCGAAGAACCACGCGCTGGCGTAGCCTTCGACCGTCAACCGCCCGAAGTACTGCGCCACACCCAGCCGCGGACTGACCGTCCAGCGATGGCCGCCGAGGTTGAAGAACTTCGTGCGGTCGTACTGTCCCACCGGCACCCGCAGCTTGAGCGCCACCCCGATGAGGGTGCGCGGTCGGTAGGTGCCGTACTCCGCCCGGCCCAGCGCCGGCGCTCCCACCACGTTCACCGCCAGCGCCACCAGGGGGTCCCCAAACCCCGTCCGGGTCGTGCTGGTATCGACGCCCGCCAATTCCCCGCTCCAGGTGCTCGTCGCGAGCGGGAGCACGGCGGTGATCTGGCCGGAGCGCCCGAGGAGGCCGATGGACCGCGCGTAGGCCGCCGAGACGCTGTGGACGCGCGCTTCGATGCCCTCGAGCGGCAGGGCCTGATCGAGTACCACGTTGCCGATGGAATACCCATACCCCAGCAGGCCGAAGCTCATGCCCACCGGCGATGGCGACAGGAAGCGCGGCTCGAGATCCTGCGCCGACAAGGGCGACGCGAGCAGGGCGCCGGCAACCACCATCATGATCGTTCGCATACGCGCTCGCCATCCTGCTCGCTGTTGGCCGGGACGGCGGCACGCGCGCAGTCGCCCGGTGTTGCGCGATGCTCGGCCGGTCCTGCGCGACCGTGCCGGTCGGCCCCGCTTCACCATCCCGCGCCGCACGGCAGGCCACTGCACCAGCGTGCAGTGGCCGTTCGCCACGACCGTGCGAATCCGGCCATGGGTGACGGTCGGGGCACGCCTAGCGTGCGGCGCACCCCTCGGTCGCTCGTGGCTCGTGGAGCACTAGTTGACGCCGTACTTCTTGCCCTCCATGCAGGCCACCCAGTGCCGATCCCACAGCTGGAACTGCTTCTTGAACGCCTCGGCATCCTGCTCGAACGAACTCGCCGCGGCCTGCCGGCCCCGACGGGCGCGGATGCCGCCCGCCGCACCACCGGAGACGGCGCCGATAGCGGCACCCTTCCCCGCATCCCCGGCAATCGCGCCGATCGCGAGGCCCACGAGTGCGCCGCCCGCCGCGCCGCGCACCGCACCACCCTGGGTCTGCTGGTACTGCTTCAGCGCCTCACCGTGCTTCTGCTCCAGCACGGCGTACGCCTGGTGGGGATCCCACTGCGTCTGCTCCGTCGCGTAGTTGTAGCACGCCAGCTGATCCGCCATCTGCTGCTCGTTGGTCTGCCCCTCGCCGGCGTACACGACGCGCTGCGCCGGGTTGGTGCTGGGTGGGAGTGGCTTCTGCGCCTGGGCGGGCGGTGCGGCTGCCGCCGAGTCCTGGGCGGCGACGGCCGTGGCGCCGCCTGCGACCAGCAGCAGGGCCAGCAGGCCGTGGCCAAGCATGATACGGTGCTTCATGGGTGTCTCCTTTACAGTGTGTTGATTGCCGTTCTGCCACTTCGACGAACCTGCCAGCGGGCGGCGCCCTGCGGCGCCGCCCTGCCGTCGTTCTCCGGGACCCGGCTACTTCACCGGCTCGAAATCACCGGGCTTCCAAGTCTTCTCGAACCAGGGCTCGAGTGGTCCGGAGCGCCGGGACCGGGTATTTCTCAGCTCCCGCCGCCGATCTCGACGGTGACCTTGTGGATCCTGCCGGTAAAACGGGTCTCTTCCGGGCCAATGCCGATGCCCTCGGCAACGGGTGTCTGATTGTCGAGGCCCACATCCGCGGTCTCATCGGCCGAGAAGATCAAGGGCTGCGTCCGCTCGATGCGGCCTTCGCCGACTCTCGTGCCGTTCACCCAGAGCGTGGCCGTGCCGCCCTTGCCGAGTCCGCCACCGTCGTAGACGAAGTCCAGTTTGACCGTGGCAGGTCCCGCGGGAAGCGCGCTTTCCGCCCTTTGTCGAGGCGGCGGCTGCCGACTCCGCATCTTGGACATGAACGGTCGCGGCGGACGGTGCCATCGCGCCGTCCGCCGCGACCGTTTGCCGGCTGGATCTACTTCACCAGTTCGAAATCACCGGGCTTCCAGGTCTTCTCGAACCAGGGCTCGAGCGGACCGTACAGCCGGAGCAGCACGTTGTAGCTCTTGCCGGGCATGGTCTGGATCCAGTTGCCTTCGTGGCCTTCAGGGGCCACCGGCCCGAACCACATCGTGTAGGACCCGTCGCCGTTGGGCTGCACCGACGGATTGTTGCTGTCGAGGCCGGCCAGCTTCTGATCGGTCTCCAGCATGGAGCGGTGCTGCCCGGAATAGACCATGAACGACCAGAAGTTGTTGGCCGGAACCGGGCCGGGCAACGTGACCGAATAGGTCTTGCCGCCGTCGAGGTAGTTGCCGTCCGCATCCTGCGCGGTGAACCCATACACCGAGCCGGTGCCCACCTTCGGGGCCGCCATGGCCGGCGTAATGCCCGTCGCCAGGTAATGGAAGAAGACGCGATCGTCGAGCACGCGCTCGCCATTGTCGACGAACTGGTAGCTCATGCCGGCAAAGGGAGAGGTCCACTTGCGGTCGGGATAGAAATAGACGCTCTGCTTGCGCGGCGCGAAGGTGAGCGCCCGCGCCGTGGCGTTGCCGACGGCCACCGCTTCGGTCAGGAGTCTCTCCATCCGGGCGTCGGGACTGAACGGCCGGCCCTTCTTGATGCCGATCGCGGCGAACAGCCCGACGAGCTCCGGATCGAACGCGTCGGCGGGCTCGTACTGGATCACGGCGTTCAGTTCCTCGAAGAACGTGAAGTCGTTCGCATGGATCGTGTTGAACTGCTTGCCGGACAGATTCACGAACCGCTGCTCGGGCGGATTCGCCGCCTGCGCCAGCGGATACATGCGGAACGTCGCCTTCAGCGCGCTGACCGTTCCGGCGAGATCGCCATCGGTGACGAATGCGCGGAAGAACGTCAGATTGCGATAGGTCGGCGTCCGCGCGACGAAGTAGCCCTCGGGGATCGGTCCGTCGTAGTCCCGGTGCACGAAGAGGTACTTCCCGCCCTTCCCCTGATCCGGACCGGTCATGCCGAAGTCGACTACCCAGCGGAAGAAGGCGTCGTCCACCGGCCCGAGCACGCCCGACGGAACCTCCACGACGACCGGGCCGTCCTTGACGTTGATTTCCGCCATGTTGTAGATGGTGGTCGAGTTCGGGGTCAGGAACAGCGAGCGGGCATCCATCAAGTCTTCGAAGATGCCCAGATCACCCGGATTGACGCCGGCTTCCTTGATGCCCTCGAGCAACGCGTAGGCGGAAGCCGCGGGAATGCCGTTGAGGAAGGCTTCCGCGCCCCGGGAGAAGTCGAGGAAGTCGTAGACCTTCTCGACGGTCGCCTTGCTCGGCATCCCGTCGAAGAACTCGAGATCGCCCAGCAGTTCCGTGTGCACCTCGTCCGGCGTCATGACCGACGCGGGCACATTCGCCGCGAACGTGGGCTCCCCCTCCGGCATATCCGCACTGCCCGCGCACGCGGACAGCATGGCCACCACCGCCGCGGCCACCATGAACACGCGCGGTACACCGCGCACCATCACCAGATCCTTCACTCGGTCCCCCTTGAAAGTTCGCGCACGCGGACGTGCGCGGATTGACTGCAATAATCCCAACCAACCACGGCGCAACGCCGTCGTGAATGCGCTCGCCACTGTCAGGAATTCCCGGCCGCCGTCGGCAGCTCGACGCGCGTGGGCGCGCACCCGTAGAGCGCGCCGACCCAGATGGCGTGCAGCGTGTCGAGCACGGCCTCGGGATCCCCCTGCGGCTGCGCGCCGAACTCGGCGAGGAGCACCGCGGCGTCGAGCGCGTTCAGCGCGTTGGCCATCCGGCGCGCATCGAACGCCCGCACCACGCCGGCCGCCTGCTGCGCCGCGATCCTTGCGGAGACCGCATCGTCCCACCGTCCCATGAACGCCGACCACGCGGTCTCGAGCCGGGCGTCGAGCGGCGCGGCCTCGGCGACGGCGCGGAAGATCGGTCCGTGGTCCACGCACGTCTGGACGACGCCGGCGAGCGACTCCCGCAGCGCGGCGATGGGCTCGCCTTCGCCCGCAATCCACGGGTTGGCCGTCTGGTGCATGATCTCCTCGACCTCGCGGAGCAGCGACTCCAGCAGCTCGTGCAGATCGTGGAAATACTGGTAGAACGCGGGCCGGCTCAGGGTCGTGCCCGCCATGAGCTCGCTGATCGTCAGGTCGCGGAACGGGTGCTCCCACAGAAACCGGACCGCGGAGCTCGTGATTTCCCGACGCGCCCCGTCGGGGGTATGGCGCGCACGCGTTGATGTCTTGGCCGGGGGAGCTTCGACCGATTCTTCGTTGCTTACTGACATGGCGTCAGATACTACTGACACCATGTCAACATGTCAAGCACGGGTGCCAGCCCGCTCGACAGGCGGCCTCGGCGGTGTGGGGTAACCAGCGAGCAACACGCGTACCGCCAACCACGTAACTAATTGTATGTCAGCAACTTGCAGAATGTGAACTGGATCGACTGCTCCGCCTAGCAGCCGGGCTGCTTGCGCCCCGCCGCGCGGTGCTCCACGAGGCGACGGAGCTCCTTGATCGGTTCCGGACTGTCGTCCACCTGCAAGCGGAGGAGGACGTCGTTGTGCAGCCAGATGCCGCAGTTCTTCTTCGTGCTCACGATGAGCATCGCGGCGGACTGTTGCCCCCGCTTGTCCCCGCCGGCCCGCTGCCCACCCTCGAGCGCCGCCACGAGGCGGAGCCGGAGCGGCCCCTCGGTGCGCTCGAACGCCGCCACCATCGAATCCACCACGCCAGGACCGGCGAGGATGTTGCCCTGCGCGGTGCAGACGTGCGGCGCCGCGCACGACTTGTTACCCGCCCACTCCGTGGCCTTCGGTCCCGTGTAGGCGAAGACGTTGCCCTTGGCGTCGAGCACGGCGAACTGCCGCCCTTCCCTTGGCCAGTTCGTGGGATCGGGATCCGGATCGTTCGCGAGCACCTGCGTGACGACCTGCTCGGCCGAAAGCCCGGTGCGGAGCAGCTCGAGCGCCTGGGGACCGTAGCTCACGTCCACGATCGCCTGTGTGGCCACCACGCCGAATCCGGACTCGGCCCAGAGGACGCCGTTGCCGACGGAGAACACCCGCGACTGCACCGCGCCGCCGATCTCGCCGGTGGCGGGGTCCATCGCGAGGATCGAGAACGTCCCGGTGGGCCACCG
>JAOUDR010000221.1 GCA_029859185.1 Gemmatimonadota bacterium | reverse complement strand
TTCTGCCGTTTTGCTGTCCTGCCGTCTTGCTGTCCTGCCGTCTTGCTGTTCTGCCGTCTTGCTGTCCTGCCGTCTTGCTGTTCTGCTGTTCTCTTGCCCTATCCCCACAACGTCATCTGCCGCTCCCCCACCGGCACATCCTCGTCAAACGCAGCCGGTCGCAGTCCCACTTCGTCGCGCAGACGGCGCATGCGCTGCGAGAGGGCCTTGCGATATGCTCCGGGCGCTTCGCGCGCGCGGCGATACCGCTCGCGATACCGCGCGGCGATCCGAGGGAGGGAACGCTCGAGCGCATGCAGGAGTGGCGCGCGGGCACCACCATACACGCGGAGTGCACATCCCGGGGCGAACCGCGCACCTGCGTCGGCGGCGGCGCGGAACAACTCACGCAGCGTCCGCACGTCATCGGTGATGCCCGGCAGCACCGGCGCGCAGAAGATTCCCACGGGGATGCCGGCATCGGCCAACCGGCGCAGGGCGCGGAGTCGGGCGTGTGGCAGCGGTGACCGGGGCTCGATCAGCCGGATGACCGCGGGGTCGAGCGTGATGATCGAGAGGTGGACGGCCACCATGTGCCGTCCGGAAAGGCGGCGCAGTACGTCCGCGTCGCGCGTGACGAGTGGGCTCTTGGTCACGATGCTGATGCGAAGGCCCGGCTGCAACGGGACCGAGACCAAGGTCTCGAGCGCGCGTCGCGTGAGCCGGTAGGTCCGCTCAGCGGGTTGGTACGGATCGGTGGCGGTCCCGAGGGCGACTGTCTGGCGTTCGGCACGCCGAGCCAGACGGCGAAGGTCGCGCACAAGTGCATCCTCGAAGCCACGCTTCACGAAGATGGCGCGTTCAAAGGTCTGCCATGGGTGGTTGACCGCTGCCAGCCGCTTCCGCGTCTCAGCCGGCAGGACACCGCTGGCCTCGGCGCGTTGAACGCCGTAGGCGTGGGCGAATCGCGCGTAGCAGTAGGCGCACCCGAACTCGCATCCGACGTAGGGATTGAGCGACCAGAATCCCATCTTGGTGGACTCGGGCGGGTTGAGCACCGCGTGGACGCGCCGCTCGAGGAACTCGACGCCCCGCTTCCGGACATCGAGGACCGGCAGCGTCACCCGCAGGCCGCCCACCCGCAGCGCGGGCAGTGGAAGCATCCCGACGCCGGGACGCTCCGCGCGCCGCACTCGGGGCATGACCGAATCAGTCCAGAACGCGGTAAGTCGTTGTATTCAGTTACTTTGCCGCTGGAACGACCGGCGTGAGGTGGGCGGTCTGGATTGCTCGGTCGTGGGCGGATGTCGGGCGCCATAACCGAAGATATACCGAAGCTTCAACTACGGCCAGAGGCGGCCTGGCGGGCAATGAGGGCCCGCAAACGAAAGCCGGCCCGGGACACTAGGTCGCCGGGCCGGCTGCTCACTGATCGGTTTCGACTTGGGTCCTAGAAGCCTCCACCAGGTCCGGGGCGTCCACCCCGCATTCCGTGCCGCCCCATGTGCTGCCGATTCGCCAAATCCACGGTGAACGTCTGGTCGCCCACGGTCACCGTCGCGAACTGGGTGCCGTCGAACGTGATCGTCACGTTGCGCTCGTGGGTGGTGCCGTCCCGCGGCCCGCCGGTGATCGTCACCGACACGAACTTCGTGATGGTACCGCCGAGCGGCCAGCTGGTCTCCGTGCGCGGCACCGGGATGATCACGTCCGTCGCGGTCTCCGTACTGGACATGTCCATCTGCATCTCGCCGCCGTCCCGCGTCTGGTGGATGCGGGACATCGTGCCCGAGCCGGTTCCGTTCCAGGTCGCCGACGTCTCGCTGCCCGAGAGACCTTTCACGGTGAAGTCACGTATGCGGCTCACCGAGGAGGATCCCCAGTCTCCGCGATCGAGCGAACCCGTCATCTCAACATGCACCACCACGGATTCCGTGGCCACCGGATCGTACGCCGACTGCGGGGTGCCGCTGGCATCGAAGAACGCGCAAGTCCGCGTCAGGGTCATGCCATTGCGCTCGACGGTGGTGCACTCGAACGCGCCGGGGTTCGCACCAAGGCCGAGGCCAAACCGCCCGCCCGGCCCGCGCATCAGCTCGACATCCTGCCCGGCGGCGTCCGCCGCGAAGAGCGCGACGTCCCGGTCCATCGTCGCCGTCGGGTCACCCGGTCCCGTCCCCTCGCGCCCGCAGGCGGCGACGGTGAGCGTGACCCCAACGATTCCCACTCGAATTGCCGTTCTCACCCAAACCTCCCACAAACGGTATGTCCTCACGCGGCTCGACGGCCGCTCCTCTCCATAGACAGCCGGGACCGGCCCAATGTTAAGCGTAACCCCGCGTCCAGAATCGTGAACGATAGCGCAACCCGCATGCCGCCCGGCGCGAGTCGGCTAACCACAGACCACGCCGCAGCTTGGAGGGGATGCCCGTCTAGGATGCCCCGGCCGGTTCGTCCACCACCAGGGACAGTCCCGACTCACCCACGAACAGAACCTCGAGTTCAGGGCCACGGAGTCGCGGCTGGCGAGACGGGTGGGAGTCCACCCAGTGGCGCAGCTTCTCCTCCGACGGATCGGCCAGGATCTCGGCCAGCTCTCGCTCCGCCCCGACCGCCACGCCTTCACGCAATCGCGCGAGGGTCGCATCGAGCAGGCCGAGCAGCCGTTGGTCACGCCGGCCCGCGGCAGTGCGCGCGAGTCTCAGGAGTCGCCGAGCCAGTGAGCGGCACGCGGGGGATACAGGCGTGGCGACACAGCGTCGGCGGTGCATGACGAGCAGGCGGCGCGCTTGGCGCGTCGCCCATGCCGGGAGCGGTGCCTCGACCTCCCGCGACCCAAGTGCGTTGACGACGGTATCGTCGAACGGCCGATCGTCGAGTCGCGTCACGGTGCGGAGGGCGAAGGGACCGCTCTCCCAGCGCAGGACACAGCACGCGGTGTCTCCTTCGACGACCGCGTAGCCGCGGCTGGCCGACGGACCATCGAGTGCGAGCGTCTCACGGCGCTCCAGCGCGGCGCTCGTGATGGCGGCGCGACCGACCGTGCCGGTGACCGGGACGGGCAGCGCGCGTTGCAGCTCCGCCTTGCGATGGATCGTGGCCAGGAGCTGCAGCGGGTGGTCGATGATATCCGGTGGGCAATACCACGACACGAAGACACGACGATGCCGCGATCCGAGCCGCGCGATGCGGCCGAGCCGCTGCGCGAGCCGGAAGGGGTTCCACGGCAGGTCGTAGTGTACGACCGCGTCTGCGTCCTGGAGATTGAGACCCTCGGAGGCGAGATCGGTGGCCACGAGCACGTCCACACGCATGGCCGCCGGCACGCGTCCACCGCCCTGTGCCTCCGGTGCGAACCGCGCAAGCAGCTCGGCAGCGGGGATGCGGCCGGACGAGATGCGCGCGCTGGTTGCTGAGATGACCCCCACGTGGCACCACCCCAGGCCCCGCGCAATGCCAAGCGCGGTTGCGCGCGCGGCGGTGAACACGATGGTACGCCGGTCGCGGCGCGCCTGCAGCTCCGTGATGAGCGCGCACCGTTTCGGGTCGCCCGGGTTGGTCCGCAGAAGTCCGATCACCCCCGTGATGCGCCGCGACTCGGCGTCCAGCTCCTCGCCATAGGGCACGCGATCGGTGGGCGCGTCGAGCAGCAGTGCGAGCTGGTCATCCTGGCCGTCGAGCAGCAGACGGTGGATGGCGCCGCGCGGCGGAAGCGCGCCGTCTCGGGCGGCCGCGCGTGCCAACTCGATGTACCGGCGATGGCGCCGGAGCGACTCCAACAACGCTTCGGGGGACGACGCAAGCCGGAGGAGGAGGTGGCGATGGAGCAGTGCGCGCCCATCCGGTCCGAGTGGCGGGAAACGAAGTCCGCCAACCGTATCGACGACCTCCGCAAGTGCTTTCGGCGCCAGCGGTGGCAAGCAACTCACCTGCGCGGTGCGGGCCACGGGGATGTGGTGGGTCAGGCGGGCCGTGCGCGCGGTGCGGGCCACGAGGAGGGGGAACACCGCCCCGAGCAGTGCGCTTGGTGAGCCGGCTTCCGCCATCGTCAGGGCAGGCAGCCCGAACGGTGCAAGGGCATGATCGGCCAGGAACAGCCGAAGCAGGTGGACCAGATCGTCGGCCCGATTCACCACCGGTGTCGCGGTGAGGAGCAGGACGCGAGCCGTTCGGACACCGCGCGCCAAGCGGTCGTAGCGTCTGGTGGCGGGATTCCGGAACCGATGCGCCTCGTCAACGATGAGCAAATCCGCGACGGGCACCGACCCACCGCGACTCAGGGCCTCGTGCGTGACGACCCGCCCCGGCACGCCACAGGTGTGCGCGCTCGCGGTCCATTGCGCTCGAAGCGCGGCCGGAATGACGAACGTGACCCTCGGATAGCGGGTGGCGATGGCAAGGGCGACGTACGTCTTCCCCAGTCCGACCGCATCGGCAAGCAGCGCGCCGGAGAAGCACGCGAGCGCACCCGCGATCCGGCGGGCGGCGTCTACCTGATGCGGGAACAGCCAGGGCGGTGGATCCCAGGTGTCGTCGGCTGCCCCGCGCAGGGCGGCGCGGATCGCGCGCGCGGCGGCGCTGGCGGGAATCCGCAAACCGGGGACGTCGAGCAGGTCCCCGGGCTCCCGCACGGCGCGTAGCGCGTCAGCCGAGATCGTCGGCCAGGGCCGTGAGGTCGGCGCGGGCCGCGGCGGAGAGGCCAAGCGCTTCGGCAACCGCCGCGTCGAGATCGTCTTGGCAGATGTCATGGGTCTGGTGGGTGTGGCGGCTCAACGTGACGAGTCGCTGCCGCGCCGGTCCTTGAGGTGGCACCGGCACGACGCTCATCGCGCGGGCATTGTGTCGCCGGTACCCGCCGCGCGCTTCATCGGCACGGAGGCGGAGCAACACGCGAATCCAGGTGCTGTTGAGCGTCGCGGCCAGCGCGAGCGCGGTCGGCGCATCGGCCGTGACGCTGACGTAGCAGGTGTTGAGTGGGATCGGAGCGACAGCGCCGTGGTCGCACACGACCGCGTGTGGCGCCCGGGAGAGATCCGGCCAGACCACGCGATGTCGGGCAAACGCCGCCGCGGTTCGGAACAGGGTCCACACTGGGCCGCCGCGGAAGTCGCTGCGTCGCTCGAGCCGCGCGCGGTGCGTCCGGACCCATCGAGCGGCGAGCGGAGGCAGCGTCGAGCGCAGGGCTTTCGACGATTCGTAGGGCCAGAACACCACGCGATCACTCCGCGCGGCGAACGCGCCGATGTCGCGACCTCGCAGGGCTGGTCGCAGCACCGCGGCCTCGATCCGAATCTCGGCACCGCCCATGCGCGCGACGCAGGTGGGGCCATCCGAGGCGACGATCGTTCCAAGCAGAATGTCGTCGGCCCCGGTCTTCACGCCGAGCATGGGTGGTGCGACCTCGCCGAGTGGCCGTCCCCCGTTGCACAGGCGATCGAGGGCACGGCGCGCGCGGTCTCCCGCGAGGACCCACGGTCCCGGGCTCGTCAGGGCCTGCTGCGGGACGGTCCGCTCTCGCCGAAAGTCGAGGCCAACGCGGTGGTCGGGCGGGGGCGCCGTCTTGGCGAGCACCAGAGCGAGCGGGTAGACCGACGCACGAAACTCCCTTGCCTTGTGGTCCGGGATGCGGTGTACATAGCTGATCGTGGTCTCCCGGACCAGCGCC
>JAOUDR010000220.1 GCA_029859185.1 Gemmatimonadota bacterium | reverse complement strand
GACCACGACGCTCGGTGTGACGTCGACAATGGCGACGGCAGCAGTCGGGATTTCGGTAGGGTCGGATCACCGCGGGCCTCAGCTCCACGGTGCCCTTGCGAGGCGGGCGTTTCTGGGGCACCATTGCGCGGTTCCCCCATCCCGGCTCTCCGACCAGGACCTACCCACATGCCCAGCCCGCATGCTCTCGATCGGCGCGCCTTCATGGCGTACTTCTCCGGCCTCGGTCTGGGAGGTACCCTTTTCCCCGGCGTGCTCTGGGCACGCCTCCAGGATGCGCAGACGATCACGGCGGATCTGCTCGATGAGGCGGAGAAGGTGGCGGGGCTCGAGTTCACGGAGGAAGAGCGCGAGCTGATGGTCCAGAGCCTCAATCGCAACCTCGAGGGCTTCAAACAGCTCCGGGCCATCGCCATCCCGAATCAGGTGCGGCCGGCCCTGTCGTTCGACCCCGCGGTGCCGATGGCCGCACTGCCCCGGGAGCGACGGCCCCTGGTGGCAAGTCGCCCGGCGCGGGTCCGACGCCCCGCGAATCTCGAGGCGATCGCGTTCCGTCCGGTGACCGAGCTGGCCGAGTTGGTGCGCACGCGGCAGGTGACCGCGACCGAGCTGACCCAGATGTATCTCGCCCGTCTCAAGCGGCACGGGCCCACGCTGGAGTGCGTGATCGAGCTGACCGAAGCGCGGGCGCTGCGTCAGGCGGCCGAGGCCGACGCCGAGATCACGGCGGGGCGGTATCGCGGCCCGCTGCACGGGATCCCGTGGGGCGCCAAAGACCTGCTCGCGGTCCGCGACTACCGGACGACGTGGGGGGCGAAGCCGTACGAGGACCAACGCCTCGACGACGAGGCCACGGTGGTCCAACGGCTGGACGCGGCCGGTGCGGTACTCGTCGCCAAGCTCACCCTCGGCGCGCTGGCAATGGGCGACGTGTGGTACGGGGGTACCACGAAGAACCCATGGAATCTGGAGCAGGGATCGAGTGGCTCATCTGCGGGATCGGCCGCCGCGACCGTCGCGGGGCTCCTGGGCTTCGCCATCGGGAGCGAGACCCTGGGATCGATCGTTTCCCCCGCGACTCGCTGTGGCGCGAGCGCGCTCCGGCCCACGTTTGGATGGGTCAGTCGCGCCGGCGCCATGGCCCTGTCGTGGAGCATGGACAAGCTCGGCCCGTTGTGCCGTACCGTGGAAGACTGTGCGTTGGTGATGGACGCGATTCACGGCCCTGATGGCAAGGACCCCACGGTCCGCGACGCGGCGTTCAACTGGGATGGGACGGCCGGCATTGCCGGAATCCGCGTGGGCTACCTCGCCAGTGCGTTCGACCGTGACCGCGGGGACAATGGCGCGGAGTGGGGGGCGTTCGACCGGCAGGCCCTCGACACCATGCGACGGCTCGCGCCCGCCATGGTCACCGTCGAGCTTCCGGACGAAGATGCATACCCGCCGTCGGCGATGGGCTTCATCCTTGGCGTCGAAGCCGCGGCGGCGTTTGACGAGCTCACGCGGAGCAACCGCGACGACCTCCTCGTGCGCCAGGGGCGTGGCGCCTGGCCCAACAGCTTCCGCGCATCGCACTTCGTGCCGGCGGTGGAATACGTCAATGCCAACCGGCTGCGCACACTGCTCATGCGCGCCATGGACGAGGCGCTCGCGGAGGTGGACGTGGTGATCACCCCCTCGTATGCGCCCAGGCTGCTGCAGTACACGAACCTCACCGGCCACCCAGCGGTGGTGGTACCCAACGGATTCCGCGCGGAAGATGGAACGCCCACGAGCATCTCGTTCATCGGGCACCTGTTCGGGGACGCCAAGGTCCTGGCCGTGGCCAAGGCGTGGCAGGACACCACGGACTTCCACACGCGGCACCCGGGAGCGTTTGCGGCCGGCTAGAGGAAGATGCAAACACGGCGAGACGGCAGGAAAGACGCCGAGACGCCGAGTGGTCTTCAGGTGTCAGTGGGTAGTCTCAGGGCTCCCAATTGGCCGCCGCTCGGCGTCTCGGCGCCTTGGCGCCTCCCGTCGGCGTCTATGCGTCGGTGCGCCCCAGCGCCCCCGCGTTCGCGACCCCTCGGGGGGAGCTTCCGGCTCGCGGCGGGGTAGACTGAACGACGCCAGCATCCCGGACGCATCCATGCGCTTCGCCCCCTCGCTCGCGCTTCTCGTTGGCGCCCTGCTCCCCGCCTGCGCGGAATCCACGGGACCTGGTGCGCCCGCGTCGGTCACCGTCTCCGGGGCGCCCACGTTGCTCGAGACGGGCCAGACGGCCCAACTGACGGCCACGGTGCGTGCCGCGGACGGCGCCGTGATTCCCGACATCACGGTGGCGTGGCGGGCTGAGGGAACGGCGGTCACCGTGGACGCCGTGGGGTTCCTGACCGCGGTGGCACCAGGTTCGGCGCGGATCATCGCGACCGCCGCGGAGGTCGCCGGATTTCTCGACGTCGAGGTAGAAACGCCGACAATCGCCGAGATCATCGTCTCGCCGGAGAGCACCACGGTCCTGACTGGAGCGACCGTGCAACTCGCGGCAAGTGCCCGCAGCCGCGCGGGTGCGGTGTTCGTCAACCCGGCGCTCGTCTGGGAGAGCAGCGATACGACGGTGGCGGTGGTGAGCGCCGCTGGTGCGGTGACCGGGCGGACCCCGGGGACGGCGCTGGTGGCGGTGACGAGCGGAACCGTGGCCGACACGGCTCGCATCATGGTTGTGCCGGTCACAGCGCTCCAGGTTTCGGCGGGCACCACGCAGCCGCGGCAGGGCGATGTGCTGATGCTCACGGTCACGGACGGCGGTGGAACGTCGCTCGATCCGACTCAGTTCACTTGGACGGTCATTCCGGCGATCGCTGGCCTCGTGACGCCGCGCGGCATGTTCGTCGGGTATCAGACGGGCGCCGTCCGGGTCGCCGTCCGCACGGACGCGGTGGCGGACACGCTCGACCTCTCCGTCACGGCCCGCGGGGTCGGCGGGACGTTCACCGCGGTCGGGCAGGCGGCGGTCCCGTCGCGCTACACGTCGGACCTCTGGGTCCATGGCGCGTACGCCTACACCGGCACCTGGGGCACGCGTGGCGGAAACCGCGGCGATCGGATGTATGCGTGGAACGTTGCCGATCCCACGGCGCCCGTGCTTTCCGACTCGGTGATGATCAACGCCGGCACCGTGAACGACGTGAAGGTCAGCGCCAACGGTGCCATCGCGGTGGTGACCCACGAAGGCGCGACCGACGGTCTCAACGGCATCACCATCCTCTCGCTTGCGGATCCGGCCCATCCCAGTGTGGTCACGCGGTATACCACCAACCTCACGACCGGGGTTCACAACACGTGGATGGACGGGAGCGTCGTGTACGCGGTTGCCGATGGTAGTGCGGGACTCCGGATCATCGATGTCAGCACCCCCGCATCCCCGTTCGAGATCGCGACTTTCTATGCGGGTAGCTCCGTGGTGCACGACGTCTACGTCCGTGATGGGCTTGCGTTCGTTTCCCACTGGGATGTGGGCCTCGTGATCCTCGACGTGGGTAACGGGGTCCGCGGGGGGACACCGTCGGCGCCGGTCGAGGTCAGCCGGATAGCGCTCGGCGGAGACACGCACAACGCGTGGTACTGGCCGGAAGCGGGGTACGTCTTCGTGGGTGAGGAGGACTTTGGCGCTCCGGGGTTCGTGCACGTGGTGGATGTGCGGGACCTGACGCAGCCGGTCGAGGTAGCCACCTTCGCGCTTCCGTCGGTCCCACCGCACAACTTCTGGGTCGACGAGGCGCGCGGCGTGCTCTACGTGGGCTGGTACGATAACGGACTGCGGGCCATTGACGTCTCCGGTGTGTTGCTCGGAGACCTGACTCAGCAGGGGCGGGCCATCGCGACCCTCGGCTACGGCAGCGGCAGCGGTTGCCCCGGCACAGCCGCGACCTGTACGTGGGCGCCGCAACTGCACGACGGGCTGATCTTCGCGTCGGACATGAATCTCGGGCTTCGCATCGTCGCGCCCGACTTCTGAGCCGTGGGACCCGACGCCCCGCTTGACGGCCCGGCACCCGCCCCGCAGAATCCCCGGAGGGTAAACGAGGAGGAATCATGATGAGTCGGCGAGCGTTCCTCGAAGCGGCGGCCGCCGCCGTCCCCATCGTGCCTGCCGCCGCTGCCGCCGCTGCCGCCACTGCCGTCGCCCAGCCCGCCCCCCTCTTCGAAATCTCCCTCGCAGAGTGGTCCCTGCATCGCGCACTGAACGCGGGCATTCTCGAGAACCTCGACTTTCCGCTGGTGGCGCGGCGCGACTATGGGATCGGCGCGGTCGAGTACGTCAATTCGTTCTTCAAGGAGAAGGCGACGGACCAGGCATACCTCCGCGACCTCAAGGGTCGGGCGGATGACCACGGCGTGCGGAGCATGCTGATCATGTGTGACGGGGAAGGGGCGATCGGGGATCCGGACGCGGGGGCGCGTACGCAGACGGTCGAGAACCACTACCGGTGGATCACCGCGGCCGTCGCCCTGGGGTGTCACTCCATCCGTGTCAACGCGCAGTCGCGCGGCACCCCGGAGGAACAACGCGCGCTCGCGGCCGACGGGCTCCGCCGGCTGACCGAGTTCGGGGCGGAGCACGAGATCAACGTGATCGTCGAGAATCACGGGGGGCTGTCGTCCAACGGCGCGTGGCTCGCGAGCGTGATCCGGGCGGTGGACCACCCGCGCTGCGGCACGCTGCCGGATTTCGGCAACTTCCAGGTTGCCGAGAATGAGTGGTATGATCGGTACCAGGGCGTGACGGAGCTGATGCCGTTCGCGAAGGCCGTGAGCGCCAAGTCACACGAGTTCGACTCGCAGGGGAACGAGCGCCAGACGGACTACCGGCGCATGCTGCGCATCGTGCTGGATGCGGGCTACCGCGGATTCCTCGGCATCGAATACGAGGGGAGCACGCTGTCCGAGCCCGACGGCATCCGGGCCACGCACGCGCTGCTGGTCCGCGTCCGCGACGAACTCGACGCGGACCGCTGAGGTGCGCTGGCCTCCGCGCGATTCGGCTGATACATTCGCGCCGATCGCTTCGTTGGAGTCCGCCCAGCCCGTGTACGCGTCCGACCCCGTTGCCCGGCGGTTCGCCGCACTCGTCGACCTCGGTCTCGAGCGCGTGGATGTCGTGCCCGTCGAGACGGAGGCGTTTCCGGTCGGGGCGGGGCGCTGGCAGGTGATGCAGTCGCGGCCCGCCATGGGGACCCGGGTCTCGATCACGGCGGTGGCCGAATCCCAGGCCCGCGCCGTGAACGGGTTTGGGCGGGCCTTCGAGGAAATGGACCGCCTGATCGGCCTGCTGAACCGGTACGATCCCAGGTCCGCCCTGAGCGATCTCAACGCCTCGGGACGGATCGAGCGGCCGCCTCCCGAGCTCCACCGACTGCTGCGAGAAGCGCGGCGGTTCCATCGGTGGAGCCGCGGCGCGTTCGACGTGACGGTGGCGCCGCTCCTAGCGGTGTTCCGCGCGGCGTTCGCCGGCGCCGTGCCGCGCGAGCCGGCGGACGCCGAGGTGCGCGAGGCCCTCTCCCGGGTCGGCGAGCGGTACCTGGCGGTGTCGCGCCGGCGTGTCACCTTGGCGCGCGACGGCATGGCGGTGACGCTCGACGGGATCGCCAAGGGGCACATCGTGGACGCGATGGCCGGCGTGCTCGATCGGC
>JAOUDR010000219.1 GCA_029859185.1 Gemmatimonadota bacterium | reverse complement strand
CTGGTAGGCCCCCGAGGCGATCCCGACACCGTCCGCGCCAAGCTGGAAGTAGAACGCCGGCCGCCGGCTCTTGCGCCCGTCCGGCCCGAGCACGGCGCCGACGTGCGTCTTGTACGGGGTCTTGTCTTTCGAGAACCGCGTGTCCCGCGCCAAGCGGAAGATGGCCTCGCGCGGCTCGCACCGCATGGCGGGGTCGATGGCCGCGATGCGCTCGATCATCTCGCCCACGAAGTCGGCGAACGGCTCCTTCACGAAGCGCTCGTAGGTGGCCTTGTGCTCGTGGAACCAAGGGCGCGTATTGTGGCGGGTGAGACCCCGGAAGAACCGCAGAAACTCCGGCTGGAACTGGCTCATGCGCAGGTCCGGCGCGCGGCTGCCGCGCGCATCCTACCGGGTGACATTCACCGACCGCACGACACCGGCGATATCCGCCGCCAGCAAGCCGATCAGCCGACTGAGTGCCAGGGCTTCCGCCTTCGGCCCCACCGCCGCGGCCGTGCGGTGGTGGGATGCCTGTGGCTCGCCGATGGGCTGGCCGTCGGCATCCACGACCTCCCATCGCGCACGCAACACGGCCGAATCCGGCGCGACCGGCTCGAACTGCCGGATCGCGATTCGCACGCTCACGTTCGGCCGATCCGCCGCCGCCCACGGGTGCGTCCGGACACTGCCCGCGGCGAGATAGTTCATCAGGTTCTCGCCGATCGCGTCGGCGACCAGCGCCCCGAGCGGCGCGGACCAGCGCGCGAACTCGTGGACGGTGAGTTCGGTCGCATCGACCCGCGTCACGAGTTGCGGCCGGTCGAGGTAGCGCGGCAAGGTCACCGGGCCCACGCCGATGTGCAGGTCCGTGCGTGCGATCATCGGAATGACGACCTCGGCCGCGCCGGGGGCGAGCACGAGGAAGACGGTTGGATCCTTGCGAGGCGAGAGCCCGCACCCGGCGGACAAGAGGATGACCGGGACGGCAAGCAGCATCTGCCGAGTCGACGGCAACCGCATCAGTTCTTCTCCGGTTGGGGCTTGCCGCGCAGTGGGGCGCTGGGATTGCGGGCGAGATACTCCATCAGCGTCTCGACGGCGTAGCTGGCGGAGGCGAGGCGCGTGAGGGCCTCCTCCAGCCGCACGAACAGTGGGGAGTCGGGACCGGCCGCCGCCTGGAGACCCACCAGCGTGGTCCGCAGCTCGGTGCTGGCCGCCGCCGCACTCCGCAGCGCCTCGGTGAGGTCGCCCCGGAGCGGCGCAACGCCGGAATCCAAGGTCACGGCCAGCATCCGGATGGCACGCAGCGTCGAATCCACCTGCGCGAGCGTCGCGGGAAGGCGATTTGCTGTCCGGTCCAATTCGGTTTCTACGAGCTTCTGGACGGATTGCATCGTGCTCGTGAACGTCGAGAGGGCGCTGTCCACGTCGAGTTGCGCGAACCGGCGTACGGCGTTCTGGATCTCCTGGTCGAGTCCCTCGATTCCGGTACGGACCGTCGGCAACTCGATGTAGCCGCTCACCGTATCGCCCACCAGCACGACGGGCTCGTTCGGCATCACCTCGAGGCCGATGTACTTGCGGCCGGTAACGATGCTCTCCATCGCGAGCACCACCCGCATGCCGTCCCCGACCCACTGTTCGGCGACCTGGGGATCCGCGAGATCGAGGTCCACGCCCTGGCGTACCAGGATCCGGCGATCGATCTCGAAGACGACGGGAATACGGGTTTCCTCGAGCGGCACGCCCTGGACGCCGAGGCTCAGCGTCACGAGGCGCACGGATCCGATGGTGACCCCTTTGAACTTCACGGGGGCGCCCGGCTGCAGGCCCGCCACCGATTGGCTGAAGTACGCCACGAACGGGTAGCGCTCGGCGAAGATGCGTCCGGATCCCAGCACCACGATCAGGGCGATGGCAATGGTGACGGCCCCAACGACGAACCCCCCGACCGCCAGCGGGCTCGGTCCTTTCCTCATGGTTCCCCCCGCCGCAGGAATTGGCGGACGGCAGCAGGCTCGCTGCGCTCGAGGAGGTCGCGGGGTGATCCCTGAGCAATCATGCGCTTCGATTCCGCGTCCAGAAAGACGCTGTTGGTGCCGATGGCGAAGATACTGGGCAGTTCGTGGGACACGATGACGATGGTCGTCCCCAGACTCTCACTGAGCTCCCGAATCAGGTCGTCGAGGCGCCGCGAGGAGAGCGGATCGAGTCCGGCGGACGGCTCGTCGATGCAGAGGATCTCCGGATCCAACGCCATGGCGCGGGCCAAGCCGGCGCGCTTCTGCATGCCGCCGCTGATTTCGGACGGGTAGAAGTCTTCGAAGCCCTTGAGTCCGACCAGCGCGAGCTTGAGGCCTACGATCTCCCGAATCACCTTGGGCGACAGGTCGGTGTACGTCTGCAGCGGGACGGTGACGTTCTCGGCGAGCGTGAGCGCACTCCACAGGGCGCCACCCTGATAGAGGACGCCCACGCGTCGGAGGATCGCGTGTCGCGTCTCCGCGTCCGCCAGCGTCAGGTTCTCGGTCCCGTACAGGATCTCCCCGGCCGCCGGGTCCTTGAGTCCGATGAGGTGACGCAGCAGCGTGCTCTTCCCGCACCCGCTGCCACCCATGATGAAAAAGACGTCGCCCCGGCGCACCGTGAACGAGATCCCCTGCATCACGACGTAATCCCCGTAGGCCATCGTGAGATCGCGCACCGTGATGGGCGGCGGCGTGGCATCGGGGCCAGGGTGCGGGAGCGTCACCAGCCGAGCACGTAAAAGAGAAATGCGAAGAGGCCGCAGGCCACGATGATCGAAACGATGCCGCGCACGACCGCCGTGGTGGCCGCTTCGCCCACGCCGGCCGAGCTGCGGCTGGCATGCAGCCCCTGATAGCAGCCGGCCAACGCCACCAGCACGCCGTACGTCGCCGCCTTCATCAGTCCTCCGAGCAGATGCCCGACGTTCAGGGCGGAGAGCGTCTGCTGGTAATAGGCGACCGGGGAGATGTGCAGCATCCCGAGACCCACGGCGGCGCCACCGATGACGCCCACGACATCGGCGTACAAGGTGAGCAGCGGCACCATGAGCATCAGCGCCATCACCCGCGGTAGCACGAGGAAATCGACGGGGGAGATGCCGAGCGTCTCGAGCGCGTCCACTTCCTGATTCACCTGCATCGTGCCGATCTGCGCCGCATAGCTGGCCCCGCTGCGTCCCGCCATGACGATGGCCGTCATGAGCGCGGCCATGTCCCGCACCATGGCGATCCCGACGAGGTTCGCGACGTAGATGGAGGCGCCGAACATCTCGAGCTGAATGGCGCCAACGAACGCGAGGATCAGGCCGAGCAGGAAGTTGACCAGGGTGACGACGGGCAGCGCCTCGATCCCGGCCTGTTGCACCTGGATGACGAGGTCGACCGGACGGAACCGGGCCCGGCGCCGGATCCAGCGACCCATGCTCAGCATGACCTCGCCGAGGAACACGGTGTAGCCACGCAGCCACGCGCCGGCGGCGATGGCGGTCAGCCCCACCTGCTCCACGAACGCCGGGTCGGGATCGTGTGCGCTCGTGGCACGCCGGACAGGCGTGCTCTCGATCAGGGTGAGCAGGCGTTGCAGGCCGCCGGGAAGACCCGACCGATCGGTGGTCACGCGTTGCGCCGCCGCGGCCGCCTCGACCGCCCGCGTGAAGACCAGCAACGTCGTGTCCCAGGCGCCAAGCCCGGTGGCCTCGTAGCGGAGCGCCGGTACGGCGTGGGCCGCCAGCCGGGTTACGACGACGTCCGGGGACGGCAACGACTGACCGACGGCCCACGCGCCCGCCACCCGCACGACGAGCGCGCCGTCGGGGTCCTGATGGACGTCGAGGTGAGCGGCTTCGGCAAGGCCGGCGGAGGAGGACACGGTCATGGGACGGTGCGGAAAGTAAGGACCCAGGCCGGATCCGGCCACGCGCGTGGCTCGCGGCATTCCGAGACGGCGGTTAGTCTTGAGGAAAGCCGTCACATCCGTCCGATGAGGGTCAGGCATGGGCTACCGCCGCTTTACCGATCGTGAGGGAGTCACGTGGGAAGTGCGGGACCACACGTTCACCGAGTGGGAGCTGCAACCGGTGGGTCAGCCGGGCGTGGCCCCGGTGCGGATCCGGGCTCCGGTGCAGGAACGCGACCCGTTCGAAGTGAGTACCGAGGATCTGCAGCGGATGCTCGATGCCGAGCGGCCGCGAGGCGCCGCGCCGTCGAAGAACCCGTTCAAGGACTGATGTGACGATGCCTCCTCGCTTCACCGTAGTGCGCTCGGTGCTGGTGCTTGGCGTCAGCTTCGTGACCGGAGCCTGCGCCAAGATCCCCGACCAGACTGCCGGGATGCGCGCGGCGGGTGTCGAGATGTCCGGCGGCGAGCTCCGGACCCGCAACGTCGACCTGAGTCGTCAGGTCGCCGCCGTGATCGAAGCCGCCGCCGACTCGATGCGAGGGGCCAGCACGGATGCTACCGTGCGGGCCAATGCGCTGCGCTGGAAGACCTACGTCATCCCGCAGGTGCGGGAGGCGGGGCTCCGCCCCGACCCACTGGTCGGGGTCCTGGATCTCAGCACGTTGCTGGCACAGCTGGAGCAGTACTTCACGCGCGGGGGTGGTCGTACCCTGTTCGGCGATCAGCAACCGGTGGCGGTCGCGGCCGTGCGGGCCCTCCGGGCGGACGCGCGGCGGCTTTCGCTCTCCGTCCTTGCGGGGCAGGACTCGGTCGCGGAAGACTGGGGCGAACGCGTCGACGCGTGGGTGGCCGACCATCCCATCACGACTGCCCAGTACACGCGCCCGACGCCGATCGGTGAGATCCGGGTGCTCGCCGGGCCCGCAGGGGGGCTTGGCGGGGTGGTGGCGAGCATGGAGAACGAGTTGCGTCTGCTCCAGGAGCGGCTGGCGTTTGCGCAGGACTACGTGGCGCGGGACCTCGCGTGGCGCACGACCCTCGGCCTCGAGGAGGCCGCGGGGACCGAAACCCTGGATTCGCTCCGTGCCCTCGTCGTGCACAGTGCCGCACTGATGGGAAACCTCCCGGATCTCGTGGCCGCGGAACGCGCCGCCCTGATGGATGCCCTCGCGGCGGAGCGGCTCGCCGTCATGCGGGAGATCCTCGAGCACCGCCGCGCCGTGCTCACGGCCCTCGGCACCGAACGCGAGGCAGCCATGCAAGCCGTCAGCGCGGAACGGGCGGTCGTGCTGGAGGCGCTGGCTGCGGAGCGGGCGGCGGTCCTGACAGGCGCAGACTCGATCATCCAGCGCGGGCTGGACGAAACGCGCTCGATCATCGACCACGTGTTGCTGATCCTGATCCTGGCTGGCGGCGCTGCGCTTGTCATGATGGGCGTGGCCGCGTTCGTCGTCGTCCGGTACGGCCGACCAGCGGCGTGAGCGGCTAGAAGGCGAGGAGCAGGGGTGGATGATGCTCCGCCCCGAGGAACGTCAGGAGATCCGCCGGCCGGATGGCCGTGGTCTTGGCGTTGTCGAGTGGGTGGAGGTTTACGATCTCGGCGTCGAGGAGCGCGCGGTCGAGGACCACCTGCACCGTCCTCCCCACGTCGTTGATGATCGCGAACGGGCTCACGGCGCCCGGTGTCACGCCCAAGAACTTCATCAGGCGTTCCGGGCTGCCAAAGGAGAGACGCGGCTTGGCGTCGATCCGCGGCGGCAGTTCGCGCAGATCGATCGCCCGATC
>JAOUDR010000218.1 GCA_029859185.1 Gemmatimonadota bacterium | reverse complement strand
TCGGTCGCGCAGCGGCTGTACGAGAAGGTCACGGAGTTGCGTGCCCGGCGATTGGTGATCTCGGAGTGCGGTCACGGGTTCCGGTCCACCCGCTGCGAGGGACCGAACTGGGCCAAGGTCGACGTGCCCTTCGAGATGGAGAGCTCCATCGTCACGATGCTGCGGTACATCCGGGAAGGCCGGATCACGGTCGACAAGACCCGCAACGACCGGCCCGTCACTTACCATGATTCCTGCAATATGGCCCGCAGCTGCGGCGTCACTGAGGAACCGCGCGAACTTCTCCGCCTGGTGTGCATGGATTTCCGCGAGATGCATCCCAACCGCGCCGAGAACTATTGCTGCACCGGCGGTGGTGGTGCGATGTCCATGTCGGAGTACACGCCGCGGCGGCTCAAGTCCGGTGTCGTGAAAGCGGACCAGCTTCGCGCCACGGGGGCCGAGATCGTCGTGACCTCGTGCCACAACTGCGTCGATGGCCTTGCCGACGTGATCCGGCACTACAAGCTCGGCATGGAGGTCACGCAGCTGGTGAATCTCGTGGCGAACGCGGTGGTGTTGGAGAAGAAGGTCGTGGTTCCGGTCGAGGAAGTGGCCGTGGCCGTGCCGGCGACGGAGGCACCCGAGCTGGTCCTGGCCGGACGCAAGGTGGTCGTGGCGGACGACGAGCCTGATCAGGTCGAGTACCTGGCCACCGTGCTCGAGGATCATGGTGCGGTGGTCTGGCGGGCCGCCGACGCGGACCACGCTCTGGTCCTGGCCCGGCGGGAGCAACCGGACCTCGTCACGTTGGATCTGGCCATGCCCGGCCGGGATGTGGGCGAGGTGTTCGAGATCCTCAGACGGGATCCCACGCTCGCGGATCTCAAGATCTGCGTCGTCACCGGCCGACCGGAGTTGCGGAAGCTGATCTACGGTCGCTCCGTGCGCCCACCCGAGGGGTATCTCGACAAGCCGGTGAGCGAGGCAACGCTGGTGCTGAACGTCCGGAAGATCCTCGAGGTGGCGGATCGCGAGACCTAGGAGCGCGGCCCGGCGTCGCGCCGGGGACGGCCCGAGTCTGGCGAGCGCGAGGGAGTGAACGTGATGGAGGCGCTGCATCGGCTGTACTTCGACGCGATGCCGTGCTATCTGACGGTGCAGGATCGCGACTTCCGGATCATCGACGCCAACCGTCGGTTCCGTGAGGACTTCGGGGCCTTCGAAGGCCGGTTCTGCTACCAGGCCTACAAGCGACGGTCCGAGCGGTGCGAGGTCTGCCCCGTGGCGCGGACCTTCCGCGATGGCCAGCCCCACGAGAGCGAGGAACAGGTGCGGACCCGTGCGGGTGTGGACGTTTCCGTCCTGGTGCGCACCATGCCCATCATGACCGACGCGGGGGAGATCACGGCGGTCATGGAGATGTCCACGGACATCACGCATCACACGGACCTCGAGGGGCTGCTCCGCCGGAGCCAGCAGCGCTACCGGCTCCTGTTCGACACGGTGCCGTGCTACGTCACGGTGCAGGATCCCGAGCTCAACATCGTCGAGGCAAATCGCGCCTTTCAGGAGGACTTCGGCAACGGCCTCGGACGCAAGTGCTTCGAGGCCTACAAGCATCGCCGCGAAGCGTGTACGCCGTGCCCGGTACAGGAGACGTTCGACGACGGGGAGCCCCACACGCGCGAGGAGATCGTCACCTCGTTGAGCGGCAAACGCATGAACGTGCTCGTCACGGCCGCCCCAATCCGGGATGCGGAGGGCCGGGTCACGGGCGTGATGGAGATGAGCGCCAACATCACGCAGGTGCGTGCCCTCGAAAGCCGCCTCACGCAGCTCGGGATGCTGATTGGCACCGTCTCACACGGACTCAAGGGGCTGCTCAATGGGCTCGGCGGCGGCATGTATCTCGTCGATACGGGATTCGCCAAGAGCGACGAGCAGCGGGTCCGGAAGGGATGGGAGACGGTCCGGCGCAACGTAGCGCGCATCCAGAGCATGGTGTCGGACATCCTGTACTACGCCAAGGACCGGGTGCCCAATTGGGAGCAGGTCTCCGCGGTGGACGTGGTGCGTGACGTCGGCAGTCTCGCGGCCCCCCGAGCCGCGGAGCTGGGCGTCCGGCTGACGCTCGACCTGGACTCGGCCGCCGGTGAGATCGAGGCCGATGCGGCCGCGGTGCATTCGATGCTGGTGAACTTGATAGAGAACTCCCTCGATGCGTGCCGGCTCGATCAGAAGAAGTCGGACCACGCGGTCGGCGTTCGCCTCCGCGGGGACACAGACCGGGTCCGCTACGAGATCAGCGACAACGGGATCGGGATGGATCGGGAGAGCTGCGAGAAGGCCTTCACGCTCTTCTTCTCGTCGAAGGGTACGGGAACCGGACTCGGGTTGTTCATTGCCGACCGCATTGCCCGGGCACACGGCGGCACCATCACCTTGGAGTCACAGCTCGACGTCGGCACGCGATTCGTGGTCGAGCTTCCGCGATCGCCACCCTCGGACCTCCGGGACGGCGTCGATCGTCATTTGCCCGCAAAGGACGCACAACCATGACCGACGTTGCGAAGACCGTTCTCGTCGTCGACGACGACCCGGATGCCCGGGAGTTCCTCACGACCGTCCTCGAAGACCACGGGTACGCCGCGACGGTAGCCAGGGACGGCGTCGAGGCGCTCGCGGCGCTCGAGCAGACGCTCCCCGACCTGGTCGCGCTCGACATCACGATGCCGGAGAAGTCGGGCGTGGCCGTGTACCGGAAGATCAAGGAGGATGAGCGCCTCAGGCACATCCCCGTCGTCATCATCACGGGGGTGTCAGACGACTTCCGGAAGTTCATCTCCTCCCGCCGCCACGTGCCCCCGCCCGAGGGATACATCAGCAAACCCGTGGACCACGCCCAGTTCGTGGAGATGGTGGCGAAGCTCCTCGGCTGACGCTTCTGACAGGTCGCCGAGGGCGGCTGCGACACCCGATCTGCGATGGGCGAGGTCGGTTTAGAAACCTTCATCGCTGCGTACAGGTTTCCTGCACCGCCGGGTGTACGTTGGAGGGGAACGGGCTGCACTCCAGCCGTAAAGGGGAGGCCGTGCCCGACAGCCAGGTTCCGCACCGCCTCGAGGACCCCGTCATCGCCATCGGCGTGTTGGCGCGACGCGTGGGCCTCTCCGTGTCCGCCGTGCGCAAGTACGAGCGCGAGGGATTGCTTCTCGCCCACCGCACGGACGCGGGCCACCGATTGTTCTCGCACGAGGATGTGGCCCGCGTGCGGAACATCCAGCACATGATCCAGGACCTCGGACTGAACATCGCGGCGATTCGGCGCATGCAGGCGCTGCTGCCGTGTTGGGATCTGCTGCCGTGCAGCCCGGACACGCGCGCTCGGTGTCCGGCATACGGGGAGCGGACCCGACCCTGCTGGGCGCTCAGAGGGCTCGCCTGCGCCCGGCAGGGGAACGCCTGCCGGCAGTGCGTGGTGTATCGGTTCGGGTCGCTCTGCACCGAGGAAATCAAGCAGTTGCTGCACGATCAGGGCGATCTCCTGGGGACTGGATCGGCCATGAAGGAACTGCTCGAGCGAAAACAACACTTGCACGCAATGGAGAGTTGAATGCCCGGCGTGATACTCGTGGTGACGACCTACGTTCTCCTGGTGGTGTTCCTGGTTGGGTTCGTAGCTCGGACAGTGCGGCTCGCCAGGCTCCCGGTCCACCTCCGTTGGGAGTTGGCCCCAATTCCCCACGAAAAGGGGAAAGGGCACTACGGGGGATCGTACCTCGAGGAGCTCGACTGGTGGACCAAGCCCCGCGAGAAATCTCTCGTCGCGGAGCTGCGCTACATGCTGCTCGAAATCGTCTTCCTGAAGGCGGTCTTCGAACACAATCGGCGGCTCTGGTGGTTTTCCTTCCCGTTCCATTTCGGGCTCTACGTTCTGGTGGCGGTCGCGGCGGTCGTCCTGCTCGCCGCCGCGGGCGCTGCGGTGGGGTGGGGAGCGGCGGCACCGGCGGTGCGTGCCGGCGTCACGGGCGCGGCGGGCCTGGGCTATGCGCTGGGGGCAATCGGTGCCCTCGGGCTCCTCGTCAAGCGCGCGCTGGAGCCGGGGCTGCGGGACTTCACGAGCCCCGCGGCGCGGTTCAACCTCGTGCTGCTGCTGACGGTCTTCGGAACCGGGATCGGCGCGGTGGCGACCGCCGACTACGCCACCAGTCTCCCCGGGTATCTGGGAGCGGTGTTGACGGCGAACCTGGCCGTGACGGTGCCGCCCATCGTTGCCGCCCACGTCCTGGTAACGTGCGTGTTCCTCGCCTACCTCCCATTCACCACGATGATGCACTTCGTAGCCAAGTACTTCACCTACCACGAGGTACGCTGGAACGACGAGCCGATGATGCCGGGGAGTCGCATGGAGAAGGAGGTAGAGCGCCTCCTCGCGCAGCCGGTGACGTGGGCCGGCCCGCACCTGCATGCCGATGGCAAGAAGAACTGGGTGGATATCGCGACGGAGGAGGTTGGGAAATGAGCGGCTCGGTGCGGGTGAAGGACATCAGCAAGCGCCCAGACGAAGTACTCTCCCCCGTCTCGCTCCAGGACCTGGTGCCGTTGCCGCCTCCCTATGACCGGCTGGAGGATCAGCCCCAGTGGAAGGAGATCAGTGACGCCGCCCGCGCGGGCCTGGTCTGCAATCTGGACGGCGTGATCGCCACGAATCTGCCGCAGCCGAAGAACGAAGCGGAGGAGCGGGAGTACGTCGACCGGTTCGTCGAGGGCCTCCGGAAGCTGTTCCAAAAGGAGAACAACTGGACGTTTCTCGAGCCACTGACTCTCTCGTTGGAGTATTGCGTCAAGTGCCAGACCTGTAACGACGCCTGTCCGGTGTTCGTGGGGAGTGGCGGGAACGACATCTACCGTCCCACCTACCGCTCCGAAGTCTGGCGGCGCCTGGTCAAGAAGTACGTCACCCCGGGCGGCAAGCTGCTGTCCCGCTTCACCGAGGGCGAGATCGATCTCAACTGGACGGCCATCACACGTCTCTACGAGTTGTGCTATCGGTGCACGTTGTGCCGCCGCTGCGCGCAGGCCTGCCCCATCGGCATCGACAACGGGCTCATCACCCACGAGCTGCGGAAGCTGTTCAGCCAGGAGCTGGGATGGGCGCCGCGCGAGCTGCACGAGAAGGGAACGGTGCTCCAGCTCGCGGTCGGCTCCTCTACCGGCATGAATCCGGAGGTCGTGAAAGACAACATCGAGTTCATCGATGAAGACACCACGGAAGAAACGGGGATGCCCGTCCACAGCCCGTGGGACAAGGAGGGAGCGGATGTCCTCCTCATCCACAACGCGGGGGAGATCCTGGCCTGGCCGGAGAACCCGGCGGCGTTCGCCATCATCCTCAACGCCGCAGGAGTCGATTGGACCCTGGCCTCGGACGAGGTTGGCTATGACGGGGTCAACTACGGGCTGTTCTACGACGACATGCAGCTGGCGCGGATTGCGCTCCGGCACGTGCAGGCGGCCAAGAAGCTCAAGGTCAGGAAGATCGTCATGGGGGAATGCGGCCATCAGCACAAGGCGATGATGACGATTGCCGACCGGATTCTCACGGGCGACATGCACGTGCACCGCGAGAGCTGCCTGCCGTTGCTCGAAGACATCGTGTTCAGCGGCAAGATCAAGTTCGATCCTGCCAAGAACGATTTCCCGGTGACACTGC
>JAOUDR010000217.1 GCA_029859185.1 Gemmatimonadota bacterium | reverse complement strand
TGGCACTACGCGGTTCAGCGGCGGTATCTACCCACGATCGTGGACCACCAGCCGGCTCGGCAGTTCGCGCGACCGGGCCTCGACCGGCGGCGCAGCGGCGGCCAGATGCACGTCTCCCCGGCGTTGGCCCCCGACGGCAATCGCATTGCGTATCTGTCTGAGGGTCGGTCGTACTTCATCGACCTGTACCTCGCGGATCTCGAGACCGGACGGGTACGCGATCGCCTCTCGAAGAGCGCCTTCAGCTCGGAACTCGAGAACCTCCGGTACCTCTACTCCAGCGGCTCGTGGTCGCCCGACGGACACTACTTCGCGATCGCCGCCAAACACGGAGGCCGGGACAACCTCGTGATCTTCGACATGCAGCGCCGGCGGATCGCGCGCCGGATCGAGATCCCGCTGCACGGCGCCGCCACGCCCTCCTGGTCCCCCGACGGCTCGCAGATCGTGTTCACGGGCTACGACGGCGGCCTCAGCGACCTGTTCGTGGTGAACGCCGATGGGACCAACCTCCGACGGCTGACACAGGACGCCTACGCGGATCTCCAGCCGGCCTGGTCACCCAACGGCCGCACCATCGCGTTCATCACCGATCGCGGGCCCGAGACTGACTTCGCCCAACTGGAGTTCGCACCGCTGCGCCTCGCGTTGTACGACCTGCCGTCCGGCACCATCCAGGTGCTGGAGCGCCAGGAGGGCCGGAACATCAACCCGCAGTGGTCACCCGACGGACGGTCGGTTGCCTACGTGTCCGACCGCACCGGCATCGCCAACGTGTTCCTCTATGACCTCGATGAGACCGCGGACTACCAGCTCACCGACGTGCTCACGGCCGTCACCGGCATCACCGAGTTGTCACCGGCCATCTCCTGGGCCAGCGACGCCGATCGGCTGGCGTTCACCTACTATGAAGGCCCCGACTTCACGTTCAACATCTACTGGGTGGACGACCCACGGTCGCTCAAGCGCGAGCCCTGGGCCCCCGCGGGCGCCCCACCGCTCGTGGCCAGCGCGCCGACCGTGCCCCTGACGGACAGCCTTGCCGGCCTGACGCCGGAGAGCCTCCTCGGGCTCGTCGCCCCCGGACGACTGGTGACCGACGCGGACCCGATCCAACCGCGGGTGGGAGCCCTCGCGCTCCGCGGCGACTCGACGCCCACGCGGGACAGCACGGCCGCGCCGCCGGGCGTCCCCGTGGTGTCGAGCGGCTCGTTCTACCGCGGCGCCCGTGGCATTCGGGTGTCGGCGGCACCGGTGGCTGGCGGGGCCGACCTGCCACCGCCACTCACCGTCAAGCAACTGCTCGACAGTGCGGCCCTCGCCCTGCCGGATACCGCAAACTTCGAGATGCGTCAGTACTCCGGCGGGCTCGCGCCGGACTTCATCGCCCAACCGAGCATCGGGTACACGCGGGACAACTTCGGCCGGGGGTTCTACGGTGGCGCGGCCATCCAGATGTCCGACCTGCTCGGGAACCGCCGCTTGGTGATGGCCGCCCAGATCAATGGGCGGATCGACGAGGCCCAGGCTCTGTTTGCATACGGCAACCAGGCCAAGCGGATCAACTGGATCATGGGCTACGAGCAGTTCCCGCTGTTCTTCTACACCGGCAGCAGCTACCTGAACGACGAGCTGGGCGTCCCCGGCAGCGTGGTCACGTACACGCGCTATGTGAACCGCCGGTTCTTCGTCGAGGCGCAGCTGCCGATGACCCGGTTCCGACGGGTCGAGCTGAGCATTCGGCCGAGCAGCGTGAACATCGCCGAACAGACGGTCGTCACGAGCTTCGACCCCCTGACGGGCGGATTCCTCGGTCAGGACGTCGTGACCCAGGGGCTCGGCACGGACTTCTACGTGCAGCCTTCCGTCGCCCTCGTCTTCGACAACTCCATCTCGCTGTGGGTGGGACCGCTCATGGGGCGGCGCAGCCGCTTCGAGTATGCCCCCGCCATCGGCGAGGTCCGGTTCCATCAGTTTCTGGCGGACTATCGGCGGTACGACAAGCTGTTCGGACCGTTCACACTCGCCACCCGCTCGATGTTCTACGGGCGGTTCGGGCGGGACGAGGATGAATTCCGCGTCTCGATCAGCAGCCCGGACTTCCTGCGCGGCTACACGGTTGGATCGCTCCGGCGGAACGAGTGCGTGACCGACTTCTCGGGCCAGCTCTCGGGCTGCGCTGCCCTCGACCAGCTGATCGGGACCCGGTTCGGGCTGTTCAATGCCGAGCTCAGGTTCCCGCTCTTCCGGGCCCTGGGACTCGGCTTCCTCCCCCTCTGGCTGCCCCCGATCGAGGGTGCGGTGTTCTTCGATGCCGGCATGGCGTGGGAGCAGGGGATGAAGGTGACCTGGAGCCGCAAGGCGTTCGAGAACCCCGCCCTGGTGCGGCAACCGCTGACCTCATGGGGATTCTCGATCCGCGCCAACCTGCTCGGGTTCGCGGTGTTCCGATTCGACTACACCAACCCGTTGTCCCGGCCGAAGCCCGTCCGTTCGTACTGGACCATCTCGCTCGGCCCGACCTTCTGACCCTGCTTGCCGGGCCCTCGCGGCGCGCCTAGCTTCCCCCCCGTGAAACGCGGTCTCCTGGCGCTGCTGCCCGTTGCGTTCGCGTGCGGCGGCAGTCCTCCTCAAACGGCACAGCTTCGCGAAGCGGTCGCCATGGCGGGTTCGCCTTTGACGCCCGCCATCGCGTTCCGGATTCCGGCGCGGCGCGGCCCGGTGCGCCTGTATGCCGTGCCGGACCTGGTCGACGTCGCCGCACGCCTGGACCCCGGTCCCGGCGCTGACCGCGTCGTCGGGTTCGCCTCGGACGACGACCTGATCTACACCCTCGTGGGCGACGACCTCCTCGCCCTCGATCTGCGGATCGGCCGGTTCCGGACGCTCGACTCGAACGTCGTCGCAGCCGCCATGGGCCCCGCGGGCACCGTCGTGCTGGCCCATGCAGACGGTGACCTCGCGACCGCCTCCGACCGGCGCGTGACGCTCGCGGGCGCGCTCCCCGGTGGGAGCCGGCTGGAGCATCTCTGGCATACCACGGGAGGGCGGACGGTGGCCGTGGTGCGGGGTGACTCCGGCCGGCGCCTCCTGATGTTCGCGGACGGCGCCGAAACGGCCCGCTTCCCGCTGCCGGACGGCCCGCTCGCCCGCACACGCTGGGGCGACGCGGTGGCCATCGCCGGCGTCGAGGCCATCGAGGTGCGCGAGCTGATGAGCGACGGTAGCCCACTCAGGATTCGGCTGGACGAGACCGTCACGGCGCTGTCGTTCTCCGCGTCCGGGCACCGTCTGTACGTTGCCACCGATGCGCCGACGCTCCGGGTGTACGAGCGGTACGAAGGGGACCGGCTCGGCGAGTATCCCGTCCCGGGGCCGATCACGGCCCTGCGGCCCGATGGCGTTGGACGGTACGTCTTCGGGGTGACCGGGGAGACGGTCGTGGTGCTGGACCAAGTCACCGACACGGTCATGACCCCGCCGGGCACCTGGGGCGACGATCTGCCGGCCGCGGGTCCCGATGGGACCGTGGTGCTCCGGCGCGGCGCGGATGTCGTGGCCGTGACCCTTGGCGATCCGACCCCGAAAGGCACCGTCGAGGGCGGCGCCGGCGACCACTGGCTCGTCGCGGCGTGGAGCGCCCAGCGCCAGACCTTGGCCATTGCACCGGCGGCGCCCATCAGCGGCGGGACGCCGAGCGGAGGCGGGGAGATCTTCGTCCAGGTCAGCAGCACCTCGAACGCCCAATGGGCCGAGGGGCTCGCATCCGACCTCCGGCTGGCCGGCATGCGTGCGTCGGTGCTCCCACCGATGGCGGCCGACGAGATGTACCGCGTGGTGCTGGGACCGTACCCGACGCGTGAGGAGGCCGAGACGATCGGTCGCAAGCTCGGGATGCCGTACTGGATCTTCCAGCGCGACACCGCGAGCACCCCCAGGACGACCCCATGACGGCAGGCCGCGCTGCGGAGGGCCGCGAGCCGCGGCGGACGCTGCCATGAAGTTGGCGCGCCTCCGGCTTGCCGGCTTCAAGTCCTTTGCGGGTGGCGTGGAGCTGCCGTTCGACGAGGGACTCACGGCCGTGGTGGGCCCCAACGGCTGCGGGAAGTCGAACATCTCGGACGCGGTGCGGTGGGTGCTCGGGGAACAGCGGGCGCGGCTGCTGCGCGGGCAGCGGATGGAGGAAGTGATCTTCCACGGGTCGGCCCGCCACCGGCCGGTGAACGTGGCCGAGGTCTCGCTGGTCTTCGACAACAGTGACGGCGCCCTGCCGGTGTCGTACGCCGAAGTGGAGATCACGCGGCGGCTGTCGCGCTCGGGCGTGAGCGAGTATCTGCTGAACCAGACGCCGGTCCGGCTGCGGGACATCCAGGATCTCCTGCGTGGCACCGGACTCGGCAGCGACGCCGGCGTCGTGATCGAAGCGCAGATGATCGACCGGCTCCTGTCGGACCGGGCGGACGACCGTCGGTCGCTGTTCGAGGAGGCCGCGGGCATCGGCCTCTACCGGGACCGGAAGGAGTCGACGGAGCGCCAGCTGCACCGAACCACGGAAGACCTGCAGCGGCTCGACGACGTGATCAGCGAAGTGCAGCGCGAGGTGCGGAGCTTGGCCCGCCAGCGCGGGCGTGCCGAGCGGCACACGAAGCTTCTGGCCGAACGATTTGCGATCGTGATGACGCTGACGCGGCACGAGCTTGCGCGGTTCGACGATCTGGCCGGAGACCTCGCCGCGACGTTGGCGCACGTCGCCACGGCGCTTCCGGCGACGCGCGAGTCGCTGGCGGAGCGCGAGCGCGCCCGCGAGGTGGCGGTACAGGCGCGGCATGCGGCGGAGGCGCGGCGCACGGATCTCGAGCGGCGGCTGGGCGCGGCGCGCCTCGACGTGGAACGGCTCGAGGGCGATATCCGGGTCGCGGCCGAGCGGCTGGAGAATGCCGCGCGGCGGCGGGAGCGGGCTCACGCGGAGCGCCTGCAGGCAACGGAGCGCGGCGAACGCCTGGAGCGGGAACGGGAGGCCGCGGCCGCCGAGCGCACGGCGGCCGAGGAGGCCCGGGCGTCCGTGCAGGGCGAGCTGGACCTGCGGACGCAGTCAGAGGACGCGGCACGGGAGGGCTTGGCGGCCGTGCGCGCGGAAGTCCGCGGGTTGGAGGAGGCGGTGCAGACGGCGGCCGAGCGTCTCCGCGGGCTTGCGGGAGAACGCGCCGCGGCGGAGCGCGATCTCGGGGATCTGCGCGAGCAACTGCACGAGGCCGAGCAGGCGCGCGCAACGCGGCGCGGTGAGCGCGAGGCCGCCGAGCGGCGGCGGGCCGAAGCCGAGACGTTGGTCGCACAGCGGGTGCAGGAGGCGCGTGCCGGCGAGACCGAGCTGGAGCGTGCGCGGCACGCGCTCGCGGCGGCCCGCGAACGCGAGGAGGGGCTGCGGGTGGAGCGGCGCGCGGCGGATGACACGTTGGCCGCCCTCACCGCGCGGGCGGATGCGCTCCAACGACTCGAGCGGGATCGCGAGGGTCTCGCCCCGGGAGCCCGCCAACTGCTGGCGGCCCGCGACCGGTTTCCGGACGGCGCCATTCTGGGGCCGCTCAGCGACTACCTGCACGCGTCGCAACCGGAGGCCGGGTTGGTGGAGCGGCTCTTCGGCGCGTGGCTGCACGCCGTCCTGGTGCGGACCGAGGCGATTCCCGCGATTCGAGCGTGGCACGAG
>JAOUDR010000216.1 GCA_029859185.1 Gemmatimonadota bacterium | reverse complement strand
ACCATGGATCCTCCAGGATTGCCTACACGCGAAGCACTGCCCCGACCGGACAGGCCGGGGAGAAACCCGTTCCCACGGGGAAGAGGGGCTCGGCCGCTCGAGTTGCTCACGACCGGGCTAGATGACTTCGATTGTGGGAATGGAACTGCAGCCAACGAACATTGTCCCGTAGAAATTCCTCCGTGACAAGAGGTTACGTAGCCTGTCCGCGGTCCTTTGCGGAGTACGGCCGCCACCAGTCCCGAACGGTCGTTCGGGAATCAACCGTTAACTACGGCTAACATGGGCGTCGGTCCCACGTTGCGCAAGCCCCTGGGGGGGTCCCCCTACCCCGGAAGCACCAGTTCCCGCTGGATCTCGGCCGGCGTGACCTCCGGGCCACTCTCGTGCAGCACGACGTTCACCTCGCTCCGCACGCCGAACCGCCCCGTGAGGTAGATCCCCGGCTCGATGGAGAAGCCGACCCCCGGCAGGAGTACCCGAATGTCGTTGGTTTCGAACGAGTCGAGGTGGGGGCCGGACCCGTGCAGATCCACGTCAATCGAATGGCCGGTTCGGTGCACGAAGTACTCGCCGTACCCGTGCCCGGCGATATGCGCACGGGCGGCCGCGTCGAGCGCGGCTCCTGATACCGCCTCACCATTGGCCAGCCCCGTCTGCAATCGTGTGAGGGCCGCGTCGCGAGCATCGCGGACGATCGTCCAGACCTTTCGGACCTCGTCCGGAACCGTGCCGCCGGCAAAGCCCATCCAGGTCTGATCCGCGAACACCGTACTCAGCGACCGTCCACCCCACAGGTCGATCAGGACCACCTGATCCCGCTCCAGCAGCGCATCCGCATCCTCGTTCGGCTCGTAGTGCGGGTTGGCGGCGTTCGCGCCGAACCCCACGATGGGCGGGTGGTCCCACACCAGCCCCGCCGCCGTCATGCGGTCACACACGCGCTGCTGCACCGCGTACTCCCGCGCCGTGCCCACTTCCCGCACGACTTCCGCCATGGTCTCCCGGGCGATCCGCGCCAACGCCTCCGCGGCGTATCGGTGGTCGGCAAGC
Source organism: Gemmatimonadota bacterium (assembly GCA_029859185.1). Lineage (GTDB taxonomy): Bacteria > Gemmatimonadota > Gemmatimonadetes > Gemmatimonadales > GWC2-71-9 > JAOTWJ01. Next base: position 4,674 of record JAOUDR010000216.1, on the reverse strand, counting down.
TCCGCCGCACTCCAGCGCGCCGAAAACAGCGTCACCAGGTCGGCGGACGACTCTATCTGACCACCCAACCGCTCGATCAGCTGCACTACGCCCGATGGCACCCGGTCCAGGTACGGGACTTCATCGTCCGCGGACACCTCCATGGCAAGACGCTTGCCCCGGACCACCGCGCCCAGGTGCTCATGGAGCTCCTGCCAGGCGGAGTACTGCCTGACCTCACCCGCGAACCCCGTGAATTGCTGCAACTCGATGCGGTGCACGACGGCAATCGGCTTGCCCTTGACGGGGAGCAGCACGAACAACCGTCGCGTGCCCATGCCGCCGATCCCGAGCACGCGCGCCGCCACCGGGTTGAGGCCGTGGAAATCGTAGATCAGCCAGCCATCCAGCCCGCGCTTCGCGAGGGCGGCCTGGAGGACGGACAAATCGAGTCGCTCGAGCAATGCCATGCGGGATATCTCCTGGCCACGGAAGGACACGGACTAGCACGGAATACCACGGAGAAACACGACGCCGCGGACGACGACAGATGCTGCATAGACTAACGCCAGACCAAGAACGGACGACGACCGTTCACGATACCCGCGGTGCGCGGAACGCGGACCCCGCCTCAGCGACCCGGGGTGGGCGATGCGGCGCTCCAGGCACAGGATTCGGCGCCGCGCGCACGACAGGCGGTGTGCACCATGGCGCCGTCGAAGCCGGCGAGCTGTCGCAACAGTTCGGCCAGCGCGGACCCTATAAAGGAACATGCGGAGCCCGGTTCCGTCACCACCGCGAGGGTCGCCCCAAGCACGGCATGGGGTGCTCCGTCACTCCACTCGATCTCGGTCCCCAACGTCGCGCGGGCCATCTGGCGCGCCACGCGGAAGCCCACGGCGAGCGCCCATGGGCGCGGCAACAACCGGCGCAGGGTATTCACCGGCCCTCGTTGCCACTGAATCTCTCGGCGGGCGGCCCGCCGTCCGGCATCGGTAAAGACCACGCCGGCGTCAGGCCGCCGGGCCACGAGGCGCGCGAGCGCCGCGAACTCCTGCCCGGGCACCGACTCCCGGCGGCGAGCCTGCCGCGCGAGGCGCTCGATCTGCGCTTCGACGGTCCGGTTGAGGCCGAGTCGCTTGGCCGAGAGATCCGCGTGCTGTTCGTCGAGCGCGTCAGGCTGCGGGATATCGGACGCGCGGAGCGCTTCCAACAGCGCGAGCGAGAGGGCGGCCGGAACCCCGGCGCGGGGCGGCGCGTTCACGGAAGAAGTGGCAACATGGTGGCGGCGCAACTTACCAAGGCTCCATGAGACGAACCAGGGCCACGGATAGCCACGGACGGGGCACGGATGGGCCGCGGATGGGCCACGGGTGGTTTGCCGCGGATGACGCGGATGATCGGCCATTGGGCCACGGATGATTGGGCATTGGGCCAAGGATGATTGGGCACCGGGCGACGGATGATTGGGCATTGCGGGCCGCGGGCACTCCGGGCATCCTACCTGCACCCGATCCGCGGAATCCGCAGGAGCGCACCGGTGTCCCAGCCACCTTCACCCGACCGCGAGGGGTTCGAGCGCGAAGCGCTCGTGCATCTCGATGCGGTCTACCGGACGGCGCTGCGCCTCAGCGGCAGCCCGATGGAGGCCGAGGACCTGGCCCAGGAGACGATGTTCAAGGCGTTCCGGGGATGGCACCAGTACGAGGCGGGCACGAACGCGAAAGCGTGGCTGCTCACGATTCTGCGGAACACGTTCATCAATCGGTACCGTCGCACCAAACAGCGACCCGAGATGGTGGACATTACCGAGATCGAGCCGTACACGGTGTTCCACGATGTCCAGGACGCCAGCCCCGCGCAGACGTTCTTCGATCGGCTCGTGGACGACGAAGTGCTGCGCGCGATTGACGCGCTCCCGGAAGATTTCCGGGAAGTGCTCGTCCTGTCGGATGTCGAGGGCCTCACGTACGCCGAGATCGCGGCGAGCATCGAGGCGCCGGTCGGCACGGTCAAGTCCCGGCTGTTCCGGGCACGACAGCTGCTCCAACGCGAGTTGTATGACTACGCGGTGGAGGCGGGATACATCGAACAGAGACGGGACCGACCATGAGCGATCCAGACGCCATCGACTGCCACGCGGCAGCGGACCAACTCTACGAGTATCTGGACGGCGAGCTTTCCCCCACCGTCGAATCGCAGATCCGGGCACACCTGGCCGACTGTGCGCCGTGCTTTGGACTGTTCGACTTCGAGGAGACGTACCTGCGCTTCCTGGAGGCCCGAACCCGGGCGCAGGGCGCGCCGGCGCACTTGCGGCGGCGCATTCTGGACGAGCTGTTCCAACACCCCGAGCAACCACCACGCTCATGACTCCCGTCCTGTCCGCGCTGATCGCCGCCACGGTGGCGCTCGGCGGGTGGGTAGCCGGCTGGCTGACCGCCGGTGCGGCGGTCGCCGCGACCGCCATCGGCATGTCCGTGCTCACCGGAGCCGGGCTTCCGGGACTCGCCCTGCTGGGAACGTTCTTCATCTCGGGAAGCCTGCTCTCGCGGCGCGGGACGCCCGGTGCGCGTCGCACCATTGCCCAGGTGGCGGCAAATGGCTGGGCCGCGGGTGTGGGTGGCCTTGTGATTCCGTTCGCGCCGTCGCTCGGGTGGGCCGTGCTCGCGGGTGGGCTCGCAGCGGCGCAGGCGGACACGTGGGCCACGGAGCTCGGCCGGCACAGCCGGCATTCCCCGCGGCTCGTCACGACCGGCCGCACGGTGCCGGTGGGCACGTCGGGTGGGGTCACGACGCTGGGTACGGTGGCGGCCGGAGCCGGCGCAGTCACGCTTGCGCTGGTTGCCTGGGCGCTCAACGCCAACACCAGTATGGTGTGGATGCCCATTGCCGGCGTCGGTGGGATGCTCGTGGATTCGCTGCTCGGCGCATCTCTCCAGGTGCGCTTCGTCTGTCCGGCATGCGGGGCCGCGGTCGAGTCACGCCGGCACTGCGCCACACCGACCACACCGGTCCGGGGCCTGCGCTGGATGACGAACGACACGGTCAACGTGTTTGGCACCGGGGCCGGCGCCGCAATCGCCGCCCTCGCGGCGGCGCGCTGAAGTCGGTCTCCCCAATGCGAACCGTGGACGTCGTGATCGCGGGTGCCGGGCCGGCAGGGAGTGCCACCGCCGCGCTGCTTGCCGCGGCGGGAGTCCGCGTGCTCTTGACCGACCGCAGCCCGTTCCCACGACCCAAGCCCTGTGCCGAGTATCTCAGCCCCGAGGCGGGCCGCATCCTCGATCGATTGGGCGTGCTCGATGCCGTCTCGCAGGATGCCGCTCGGTTGACCGGCATGCGCATCGTGAGTCCCGGCGGCATCGCGTTCGTCGGTCGCTTCCGACCCCTCGGTGACGCGACCCCGTTCCGCCCGTGGGGCCTCGCGCTGCCACGCGAACGGCTCGACGGCATCTTGGCGAACGCCGCCGCCGCCCGAGGCGCGGACTTCCGGCCGGGCACCGCGCTCGAGTCGTTCGCGGCCGGGCCGACCGGTGTGGTGGTGCAGCTGCGTGCGGGAGCGACGCGCGAAGCCGTGCACGCCGCGATACTCGTGGGCGCCGATGGGCTCCGGTCCCGGATTGCGCGCGCCCTCGGTGTGGCCCGCGGCGCCGATCGGCACCGCACGGCTTTCGTCACGCACGCCGAGTCGGTTTCCGGCATGGGAGATGTGGGTGAGATGCATGTGTTCGCCGGCGGATACGTGGGCCTCGCCGACGTCGGTGGAGGGATCACGAACATCGCCGCCGTGGTGGACCGAGCCCGGATGCCCGCCGGCTCGGGCACGCGGCAGCGCCTCGAGGCCCTCCTCGACCGCGTGCCGGCCGTGCGGGGCCGACTCGCCGGCGCGCGCTTCGTGTCGCCCGTGCGGGCCGTGGGGCCGTTTGCGCGGAGCACCACTCGCGCCACGGCCGACGCGGTCGCGCTCGTGGGTGACGCGGCGGACTTCTACGATCCGTTCACCGGTGAGGGCATCTTCGCGGCCCTGCGAGGCGCCGAGTTGCTGGCGCCCCATGTCTGCCGGGCGCTGGAACACGGAACGCTCCGTGCAGCCGATCTCGCCCCGTACGACCGCGACCGGCGCCGCGCGTTCGCGGGCAAGTGGTGGCTCGAGCGCGCGATTGGGGCGGTCGTGGCCCGCCCCGCCCTGCTCGACCACGTCGCGGAGCGGCTCGCCCGACGACCGGCGGTGGCCGATCTCCTCGTCGGGGCGACCGGTGATTTCGTGCCGGCGCGACGCGTGTTCCGCCCCTCGGTCGTATGGCGGATGGTCGCGTAACGATGGACCCGATCCGATTTCGCCAGCTGCTCGGCTCGTTCGCGACCGGTGTCGCGGTCGTGACCGCCCGGGATCGCGGCGGTGCGCCGACGGGCATGACCGCCAGTGCCATCGCCTCGGTATCACTCGAGCCGCCGCTGCTGCTCGTGTGCGTGTGGGAGGACGCCGACTTCCACGCGGTGATCGCAGCGGCGGAGCACTTCTGTCTCAACATCCTGGCCGAGGGCCAGGGCGACGTATCGCGCCGGTTCGCCACCGATACGGGCGACCGATTCGCGACGCTCGCGTGGCAGCCCCATGCCACAGGGGTTCCGGTACTCGCGGATACGGCTGCGCACATCGTGTGCGCCCGGCACGCGGCGCACACAGCCGGC
>JAOUDR010000215.1 GCA_029859185.1 Gemmatimonadota bacterium | reverse complement strand
GACAGCTTCTGGGCGGGCGCCGCCGAGACGATCGCGCTGCAGGCGCTGGACGCGGCCGCGGCGGAGTTTCGTGGGGACCCCGACCGGGTCTACCTGACCGGCCTCTCGATGGGTGGGTTCGGCACGTGGCGCACGGCCGCCGAGCAGCCGGATCGCTTCGCGGCCTTCGTCGTCGCCGCGGGAGGACTGCCCGACCCGCTCCCCGTGGGCGCGCCCGCCGCCGTGCCGGACCCCCATGGATACGTGGCGTCACGCGTGGCGCACCTGCCGGCGTGGGTGTTCCACGGTGGCGCGGACAGCGCCACGCTCGCCGACGCGCGCCTCATCGTGGAGGCGTTACGCCGCCTCGATGCCGACGTCCGCTACACCGAGTTCGCCGACGCCGGTCACGATGAGTCCTGGCAGCGCGCGTACGATGATCCCGCGTTGTGGCAGTGGCTGTTCGCGCAGCGGCGCTCGCGGCGTTGACCGTGGGGACCGCGGCCGCGGCTAGCGGTCCGCCGTCCCGCTCCGGAGGTGCTCGAGCGCCGTCCGGACGCGCTCGACCTCCGGCGCGACGGACGGCTCCGGGTCGTCGCGCAACGCGAGGTAATGCGCATACGCGCGGATCGCGCCCACGCGGTCGCCGGTGAGGGCGGCGAGTCGTCCCTCTTCCCGCAGGAACGTGGCCAGCGCCACGAGCACCCGCGGCTCCCCCAGCTCGTACTGGGACACGCGGCGGCGCGCGGCGGCGAGCGCCGCCGGCAAGTGGCCCTGTGCTTCGCGGAGTTCGGCCACCGTGAGGTTGGCGGCCACCACGAGCCACGACGTGGACTGTGGCCCGCTCTGCGCGAGCGAGTCCAGGTGGTCGAGCAGCACGGTGACCTCGGGTCGCCCGAGGGCGGCGGCCAGGCGGGTCTCGAGCACGGAGGCGCATACCTCGATGTAGCCGGTCTGGAACTCGTCGAGCGGCCGCGGCACGCGTCGCAGCTTGGCGATGGCGGCGGGAATCGTGGCGTACTCGCCGTGCGCCAGACGCCACAAGCTCACACCGCAAATGTCGAAGTACCGGCCGTCGAAGGCGGACGCGCCGGGCGGCACCGGCGCATCCGCCGAGGGGACGCGTTCCCCCACCACGGCGGCGGCCCGCGCGCCGTCGGCGCCCCAATACAGCGCCTCGACCACGTCGCCGAGCGCGTCGAACTGCCCCGTGGGTTCGGCGCCGCGGAACTCCGTGATGATGCGGGCGGCCTCCAGCGGCCGGCCGCGGTTCAACGCGACCTCGCGCAGCTTGACATACGCCCACCGCACGTCGCGGCTGCTGACGCTCTTGTCGCGCAGGACGCCGGCCGCCAGCACGGCGTCGCCCATGCCGGTGCCATCCAGCTGCGCGATGGCGATGATCCGCTCGAGCGCGGACGGACTCATCGTGGGGAAGCGGGCCCGCACCTGTGCCAGGGTCGCCGTATCCGCAAACGCGGCCGCGACGCGCCAGCGATAGAAGTCGGCCAGGTCGCCGACCGAATCGATGGCGAAGTACCGTCCCGCGAGCCGTCGCACCGTGGCGGTGTCGCCCTGCACGGCGGCGATGTCCAGCAGGTGCGCGATGGCGGGCGCGAACATGCTGTCCAGGTCGAGCGCGCGGCGGAACGCCGCGGCGGCCCGTTGTTCCAGCCCGGCGATGCCGAGCCAAGGACCCGAGTGGAACAGCGCCTCCCCGAGCAGGTGCCGCGCTTCGAGTCGATCGCCGTGCGCGTCGACGGCGGTTTCCCACGCGTACAGGCGGGCGCGCTCCGACGACGCCGCCGGATAGCGCGGTCCGGCCAACGCGGTGAGGTAGACCCGGTCGCGCGGTCCGAGGCGGTCACGTGCCGCCCATGCCAGCTCGAGCCCCCGCCGTTCACCCGGATTCCGGAAGAACCGGCTTGCGGTGGCCAGGCCGAGCGCCGCGAGCGCAAACGACGAGTCGGCATCCAGGGCGGCACCGAACTGCCGACCCGCTTCGGCAAAACGCCCTCGGTCGAACGCCGCCTTGCCGGCCAAATAGGCGCGCAGCGCGGTGAAATCGGTGGTGACCACGTCCCCAAGTCCCTGCCCCGCACCGGCGCCCTGCAGCAACAGCTCGACCGTCAACCGATCCACGAGTTGCAGCAGGCTGTCGGTCGGTCCCGTGATGTCGCTGGTCCGCGCCACCTCGCGGCCATCGGGCACCGCGTGCAAGGTGGCACTGATCACCACCTGCTCCCCCGTCGCCACCACCTGCCCGACCAGCACCCGTCCGGCCCGGAGCCGCGTCGCGGTCTCGATCGCGTCGTCGAGCGACAGGTCGGACCGGTCCGCCATTTGTCCCCCGGCGAGCGCGGCGTTGACGGTCGCCGGAGAGACGGCGCGCGGTCCGGGGTCACCGGTGAGGCGTACGTAGAGGAGTTCGGGGATCCCGCCGACGAGTGACGCGGTGGCAGGCGAGACCACCCCGACCAGACGGAACGGCATGATGGCCACGAGCTCGGCGTCGGATGCCACCGCGACCCCGCCCTTGGGGCCGGGAACCCACTGGAGCACCGCCGCGAGCCCGAGCAGCACGGCCGCCAGCGGGAGCGCCCAGCGCAGTACTTGACCGCGCCTCCCGGGCGGTCGCGCCGCCGTGGCCGCGGGCGTCGTCGTGTTCAGCGGGACGTCGAGCGCCTCGATGAACTCCCGCGCGGTTGGGAATCGGTCCGCCGGCGTCTTGGCGAGCGCCGTGCGCACCGCACCCTCCACCGGTTCCGGAATGGTCTCGCGGACCGCCCGCATCGAAGGCACGCGCTCCACCGCGTGGCGGGCCATGATGACCTGCGCGGTAGGACCGCCGAACGGGGGCTCCCCCATGAGCATCTCGTAGAGGACGCACCCCAGCGCGTAGATGTCGGCCCGGCGGTCGAGTGTGCTGTCGCCGGCGATCTGCTCGGGACTCATGTAGGATGGCGTGCCGATGGCCATCCCCGTACTGGTGAGCCGCGCAACGTCCTCCGCGTCGAACACGCGGGCGATGCCGAAGTCGGTCACCACCGCATGTTGGCCGGACAGCATGATGTTCTCCGGCTTGATGTCGCGGTGCACGATCCCGCGGTCGTGCGCGTACGCGAGCGCATCCGCGACCTGGCGCGTGATGGCCACGGCATCGGTCACCGACAGCTGGGTCTCGCGACGCAGCCGATCACGCAGTGACTCGCCCTCCACGAACGGCATGACGTAGAACAGGAGGGTGTCGGCTTCCCCGGAATCGTGCAGCGGCAGGACGTGCGGGTGGTTGAGGGTCGCGGCCACCGCGATCTCACGCTGGAACCGCTCCTGCCCCAGCGCCGCCGCCAACTCCGGTCGGAGCACCTTGATGGCAACGTGCCGACCGTGCCGCAGGTCGTCGGCCCGATACACCGTGGCCATCCCGCCGCGGCCGATTTCCTCTCCAACCTCGTAGCGGTCGGCGAGCGCCGCCCGCAGCCGATCCCGGATCTCGTGCGCCACTACCACCCCTCCGCGGGCGGCGTACGCGACGGCCACCCTTCGTCCTCGAACCACGGCATGCACGCGCCCTCGGGCTCGGCCAGGTCCGCCACGAGCGCCGCGAGACCCAGCTCACCCTTGTACAGACTCATGTCCCACCGTCGGTCGCCGTCACCGGTCCGGAAATGCCGGACGGCCCGCCGCGCCAGCAGCCTGGCTCGCTCCACCCACACCCACTCGCCCGCGTGCTTGTAGAGGGCGAGCAAAGCATACGCCCGACCCACCAGACCGCAACAGAGGGTGGGGACCTCCGCCTCCCCCTCCCAGACATTCCATGCGGCCCGCTCCGCCAGCCCGTGAAAGCGGTCCGCGCCGAGTGCCCGGTGCGCCTGGGTCCAGAGATGAACGTACCCCGCGGTCCCCTGACACCAGCCGGGCATGTAGTGCACGTCGATGCCGCCTTCGGGATTCCGAACCGGCCAGGGCCACCGCACGCCGCGCCCCGCCGGTTCGGCGAGCGCCGCCAGCTCGTCGAGCCGTTGCTCCAACGCGGGCGGGTACGGCCGCGCGGCGGCGCGACACCACCGGAGCGTGGCGTAGAGGATGCCAGCCCAGCCGTGCGCCATCCCCAACGTGATCAACTCCGAGGCGGACCCGATCGGCGGATAGGACCCGATCCTGTGCCAGGCCTGCGCAAGCGCTTCGTCCGCGACATCCCGGACCGCCTGCGCCGGCCCGCCATCCGTGCTCGGCAGCGCGTCATGGAGGAGCGCGCACCCGATCACCGTGCCCATGCGGCCCAGGGTGAGGTCGAGCGGGGCGCCGGACCCACGCGACGCCCGCACGAACGCGTCGACCGCGCGTTCCGCTTCCTGGCCGTCGCTCATGGCCAAGGCGATCAGCGCCCGGACGCCGTGCACGCCGCTCGCCGTGTGGTACGGGGTCACCTCGCCCACGACCTCGGAGGTCACGTCGATTTCCTGGTTGTGGAACGCCCCGGGGTGGTCCATGTGGGCTTCCGCCTTCACCGCCCAGCTGTCCGCGAGCGCGAGCGTGGCCGGGTTCTGCGTCCGGCTGGCGATCCGATACAGCGCATGGGCAATCCCCGCGGCGCCATACGTGATCGAGCAGGTCGGCGGCGTGGCCACCCCTTCGCGGAACAGCCGGCCATGGGTAGCGAGCGCCTGGAGTAATGGTGGGAGGACCTCGTCGAGCACGTCCGGCCCGTCGGCGGGCGCCACGGGCACCGCCACCGGGTCGGGAACCTCACGCAGCGCCATGGCGAAGTCGGCCATCGCGGGATAGCGGTCTCCCGGCCGCTTGGCCAGCACGCGCCGGAGCACGGCCTCCACGTCCGGCCAGGGCGCGGCGCCGCACTGCGAGAACGGTCTCGGTCCGTCACGCACGATCTGTTCGAGCATCGGACGCTCGTCGAACACGAACGAGGTGTAGTGCTCCCCCGTGAGCATCTGATAGAGCAGGGCGCCCACGCCGAAGAGATCGCTCAGGATCGTCGCGGGCGGGCTCGGCTGGCCGGCCAGCATGGCGCCCGCCAGCTCGGGATCCAAGAACCTCGGGACGCCTCCCCGTGGGACGGCGTGATCGTCTCGGCCGGCCACCAGCGCCAGGCCAAAATCCAGCAGCACCACGTGCCCGTCGGGCGCAATGAGCGTGTTTCCCGGATGCACGTCGCCGTGAATCACGCCGCGGTCGTGCAGGCCGGCGTACGTTTCGACGACCGCACGACACAGCGCGAGCAATCCGGCACGACCACCCGGCCCCTCGGCCCGATGCTCCGCGGCGACCGTGAGCGGGGACACGCCGGCAGACCACGACATCACGAGGTACGGATCGCCGCTCCACGTCCCCTGCTCCAGCACCCGCGGACTCGACCACCCCGCCAGTTGCTCGAGTGCTGCGGCTTCGCGCGTGAGCTTCTCACACGCGCCGCTTCCCCAGCCCGGCCGCAGCAGCTTGAGCGCGCCAACCTGCCCCTCGTCGTTCCGCACCTGGTACAGCTCCACGTCCTCGAGCACGTGCACCGGCCGGACGATCCGCCACCGCAGGACGGACGCCCCTCGCTCGAGCGACGGAGCGATCTGGCGCGCCGCCGGCGAACCTTCCGGCACGAGCAATCGCGCGTTGTAGCAATCGCGGAGCACCGGAAACGCGCCGTCGAGTGTCGCCTTGGGGTCGAGCCCGTGCGCCTGACTGTACGCCAGCACCGCATCCACCACCCGCCTGGGCGTCCGGAACAGCGCTACGATCTCCGCGACGTGCCGGTCGACCAGTTTG
>JAOUDR010000214.1 GCA_029859185.1 Gemmatimonadota bacterium | reverse complement strand
CGCGCCGCGGTCGCGGCATCCAGCGCGTCGGCCCACACCACCACGACCGCGTCACCCGATTCCGCACCGACCGCGGCGCGGATGTCACGCCAGCGTCGGCCGGAGATCGCTCCATCGTCGGCCGCGTCCGAGTGCGTGAGGAAGTGGTGGTGTGTCGGGCACGCGATCACGCGGACGCGCTCGCTGATCTCGTGCGCGAACGTGAGGCCGGGCTGGGTCCGGTGCGCGAGCAGCCCTGCGAACCCCGGCAGCCGCACGGCGCACACCGTCATGCCGACCTGGCGCGCGGCGCGGATGGCCGAGTGGCGCACGCGATCGAACATCCGACTCACATCCGCGACGAGCGGGGACACCTCCCACGGACTCCCTTTGTCCGCAACGTCCAGCGACACCTTCTCCACACCCCGGCGCAGCAACTCGGCGCGCACGCGCAGCAGGTTCAGCTGACGGTAGCCCTCATTGTGCACCAGCCGCGGCAGGAACCGATGGTTGTCCACGCCCTTGATCTCGACGCGGCGGCCGCCGGCCACGGACACGTTCACGTCCTGACGCGCGGCCCCGGGACCACGCCGCACCCGGCCGGTCGTGCGTGCCACTTGCGCCAGCAGGCGCCCACCGGCCTGCATCTCCTCGGGGGTCAGGAACTCCGGCTCCGTGACGACCTCGGTGAGTGGCATGCCCAGCCGGTCCGTGCGGAACGTCACGCGATGCCCGACGTCCGATACCTCGCGGCAGGAATCCTCCTCCAGCGAGAGCTGGCGGATGGAGAGCGCGCGGTCCACGCCCAGCGCCGGCACGCGGAACGGGATCTGACCGGTCAGGCCGACCATGGCGGTGCGCTGGAAGCCGGTGGGAATCGAGCCGTCCAGATACTGCTTCCGCATCACGTGCAACTCGGCCACGAGATTGAGATCGAGCACCTGCGCCATGCCGATGGCGATCTCGATGGCCTCTTCATCCATCGGAAATGGCGGCGTGTCGTCCAGTTCGTACGTGCAGACCGATCCGCGTTCGAGGAGATAGACGATCTCCTTGCGCGTCTTGAATTCCATCAGCGCCGTGCCGTCGTACTCGCCCAGCTCGCTCAGCGTCGGGCGCATGTGGCGCAGCACCTCGCCGTCGGAGCGCTGGACGTACCGGCCGGCCGGGCACCGGCAGAAGAGCTTCCCCCTGGTCAGCAACTGCTGGTGGATCTCGAGGCCGCCCAGAAAGCCCAGGGCATCGTAGTCCGCGGGCGTCAGCATCCCGTACTCCCGGTCCGGGAAGTCGAGCGCCGGGTCGGTTCGCGGATTGATGTCTGACGGGGGGCGGATGCCCTGAAGAGCCTTGGCGGGAGGGGTCATGGAGGTGGGAAAGATAGTGACGGGCAAGGGGTTTGGCATGCAGCCCCTTGCCCGCCGCAAATTGAACTCTGAACGCTGATTGCAGAACTCAGCATGCGGAACGTTCTCACGTTCCGTGCACGCTGCGCACCTCCGCCGTTATTGCTTGTCGAACACCGTCTTCCGGGTCCGCTGACCCATCGGCGAGTCGGTGGTCGAGGTGACGGTCATCGTCTTGCCGTCCTTGCTGAGCTCCCGCACATCCTTCATGGTCATCGTCACCTGGCCGTTCGGGCCCTCGAAGGTGGCCGAGCCATCGGTGACGAGCTTGCCGCCGTCCCACTTCGACTTCGACTTCATCTCGCCGCGCCGGGCCGCATTGGTGCTCTCCCGGCCGTCCAGGTAGTAGCTCGTCGTCAACTCCTGACCCGTGCCCGACTGGACGATCGTGATCATCTCGGCCGTCTGGGTGATGGCGAGCATCATCTTGCTCATGTCCATCTGCTGGCCGCCGCGTCCCTGGGGAGCGGCGTCACTCTTGATCATGTTGATCTTCCAGGTGCCGGAGAAGTCCGGACTCTGGGCATTGGCCGTAGCTGGCAGCAGGGCGGCCAGGGTCAGCAGGAGCAGCGGGCGTCGCATTGGGGGGTCCTTGGGCTTGAAGGGTCTGACCGGAACGTAGCCAACCGGGTATCGGCGACCAACGTCGCTCCCGGGTACACACCTATTACGGATATCCCCGCCAAAACGTTAGTCGAACCCTGGCGGGCATTCGGGTCCGGAAGCATGCTACCCCCATGAACGGCACGGTTCCATCGACCGGTCCGAACCCTTCCAGCACCCCGGGGCTCGGGCTCACTCCCTCGCTCGTCGCGCTCGTGCTGGCCAACCTGTGGCCGCTCGTGGGGGTCATCCTGCTGAGCTGGACCGTGTTCGCGGTGCTGTTCCTGTTCTGGCTCGAGAACGTGGTCGTGGGGCTCTTCAACGTCGGGCGGATGTGGATGGCGAACGGCCCGAGCGAAAAGGCGGGTGCCTCGAAGGCCACGTTGATCCCGTTCTTCATGGTCCACTACGGCATGTTCGCCGCTGTCCACGGGCTGCTCGTGATCGCGCTGTTCGGAGGTGACCCGGGTGCCATGCTGCTGAGCCCGACGCTCGTGACACGCACGATTGCCGACACCGGGGTGTGGCCGGCGGCGCTCGCCCTGACCGCCAGCCACGGCTTCTCGTTCGTGGTGAACTACCTCCTGGGTGGCGAGTTCCGGACGACCAGCCTGGAGACCGCCATGGTGCAGCCGTACGCCCGGGTGGTAGTGCTGCACCTCGTCATCCTGATTGGCGGCTTTCTGGTGGCGGCGCTGGGGCAGCCGACGGTTGCGCTCGCCCTGCTCGTCCTGCTGAAGATCGGCATCGACGCGGTGGCCCATGAGCGCCAGCACGGCCGGTTGCCCGCCGCGCGAGGCCTCGACCCCGCGCTGGGAGTCCGTGACGGGGAGCCGGACTCTGGACGGACCCCGGCCGACCGTTAGCTTTGGCGCACTGAAGACACGATGGTCGGCACGACCTGTTCCGGAGGTTCTCGATGAGGCAAGGCCTGACCCGCATGGCGGTGGCCGCGTTCGCGCTTGGCTGCGTGATGCCGCTCGCCGCGCAGACCGTGAACGAGCCCGCCAGTGGGGTTCCGTTCCCCGTGACGATCGGTGCGCCTGGAGGGGGCACGCACTCGCTCATGGGCACGGGCATCCGCACGAAGACGTTCCTCAAGGTGAAGGTCTACGCCTTCGGGCTCTACGTGGATCCGACCGGAGCGGCGTCGGCACTCACGGCGTTCCGCGGCAAGGACGCCAAAGCCCTCGAGAAGGACGCCGCGTTCTACGGAGCGTTGCTCGAGCAGCAGTTCCCCATGACGCTCCGGCTCGTGATGACGCGGGACGTCGGCGGCGAGGACATGGCCGAGGCCTTCGACGGTGCACTGCGGCCACGGGTCATTCAGGCTGCCGCGGAGAAGAACATGCCCGGCGGCGAGGCGGCGCTCGAGACGTTCCGCGGCTACTTCAGCGTCGGCGAGATGACCAAGGAATCCGAGCTGCTGTTCACGTGCACCCCGGACGGGACGCTCTCGTCCTCGGTGAAAGGCAACGCGAACCCGCCGCTCTCGTCGCCTGCGCTCTGCTGGGCGCTGTTCGACGTCTACCTTGGCCCGAAGCCCATCTCGGGTGACGGGAAAAAGAAGGTGATCGCGGGCTTCCCGCAGCTGCTCGCCGGCCAGTAGCCCACCCTGCCATCGGCGGACGCGCCGGGCAAACCCGACCGACATGGTTGGGCTTGCCCGGCGCACGCTTCTTCGCCGCGAATTCAGGCTTCCTTCAGCCGTCATGTGCTACCGTAGACATGCGTCGGGCTCCGCCGTTCCGCGGAATCCGGCGATGACGGCGACCATCCGCGTGGGAAGGAGCCGGTCATGCCTGCCACCGACGCCCGATCGGGCACCAAGACGATTCTCGTCATCGACGATGATCCGGACTTCACTGCGGCCATCCGCTCCGTGCTGGAGCACGAGGGGTACGCCGTGGTCGAAGCGCGCTCCGGCGCGGAAGGGCTGGAGAAGCTGCGCGCCCACGAGCCGGACCTCGTGGTCCTCGACGTGATGATGGAGAGCAGTACCGAGGGCTACGGCGTGAGCGAGACCATCAAGTACTCGGAGCAGTACCGCGCCTTCGACAGTACGCCGATCATCATGGTCTCGTCGATTCACGAATCGCCCGACGAGCGGTACCCCCGTGCGCCCGAAGTGGACATGATCCGCCCCGACCGCTATCTGACCAAGCCGCTGGACATTCCAGCGTTCCTGGAGATCGTCCGGAAGACGCTGCACCGGTAGCGCGGACGGCGCCGTCCCTCATGCCCGGGGTCGGCAGCCCGGGCAGGGAGGCGGGTAGGGTGGAAGCCTCGCCGGGTGTCGAATCGGTCGTCGTGATCGACGACGACTACGCGATGCGCCTCTCGTGCGAGCAGGCGCTCGCGAAGGCCGGGTATCAGGTCGAGACGTTCGGCGACGGGGCGGGCGGGCTCGAGGCCGTCGGACGGGCCCACCCCGGCCTCGTCGTCGTCGACCTCAAGATGCCGGGCCTCAGCGGTCTCGAGGTCATTGCCCGACTGCAGGCCATCGACCCCACCATCACCATCATCGTCATCACCGGCTACGCGACCATTGGCACGGCCGTGGATGCCATGAAGGCCGGCGCCTACGATTTCCTCCCCAAGCCGTTCCTGCCCGACGAGCTGCGCCTCATCGTGCGGCGCGGCTTCGAGCGGCGGCACTTGCAACTCGCGTCCCGCCAGTGCGAGCTGGATCGCGAGCTGGAGCGCCGGCGCTTCGTCACGTTCGTCTCGCACCAGCTGAAGACGCCGCTCGTGGCCGTCCACCAGTACCTCGACGTGCTGCGCCAGCTCGGCGACACCCCCGAGGCGGCCGCGCGCCGGGCGGAGTGGCTCGACCGGTGCCTCGTCCGCACGGACGAGCTGCGTCGCCTGATCGACGACTGGCTCACACTGGCCCAGCTCGAGGGAGGCACGCTGGGGCGGGAACGCGTTCCCCTGGACCTGTGCGAGATCGTGCGGTCCGTGACCGCGCACTACGAGGTCCTCGCCGACCAGGAGGGCGTGACGATCGCGGTGGAGACGCCGGACGCGCCGAGCACCGTCCACGGCGACCGGACCTGTCTCGGGGTGCTGGTCGACAACCTCGTTGCCAACGCCATCAAGTACAACCGCCGCGGCGGGCAGGTCGTGGTCCACACCGAGAACGGTCGAGGCGAGGTGGTGCTCGAGATCCGCGACACCGGTCTGGGCATCCCGGCCGATGCCCTGCCCCGGCTGTTCGACGACTTCTTCCGCATCCGGCGCCGCGGTGCGCGGCCAATCGAGGGCACCGGTCTCGGCCTGCCGATCTGTCGCCGCATCGCGACCGAGCACGGCGGCGTCATCGAGGTCGAGAGCACCGACGGCAGCGGATCCACGTTCCGCGTGCGCCTGCCCGCCGCGGGCCACGCCGGAGGAGCGCACCCATGACCACCGCACCGCGCATCCTCGTGATCGACGACGACGACGATTTCGTCCAGTCGCTGCGCGCCCTCCTCGAGCACGAGGGCTACAGGGTGCTGCACGCGCCGGACGGTCAGGAAGGGGTGCTCCAGGCCCGGCGCACGCGCCCCGATCTCATCGTCGTGGACGTCATGATGCAGGAACGCACCGAGGGGTTCTTCGTCGTGCAGGAATTGCGGCGCGTCCCCGAGCTGGCCGGCACCCCCATCTTCGTCGTGAGCGCCGTCTACGAACGGACACCCGAGTTCGACGTGCCGCCGGCATCGGACTGGATGGCGCACGACGGATTCTTCCCCAAACCCATCGACGCGACTTCCCTGCTGGACGCAGTGCGCAC
>JAOUDR010000213.1 GCA_029859185.1 Gemmatimonadota bacterium | reverse complement strand
GCACGGGGAACGCGAGCTGGTCCATCGCGTACCCCTCGTAGGCATGGAACCGCCCCTGGCACACGGCGACCCGGCGGCCCCCCAGGGTGCCCAGCAGCACCTGGCCGGCGTGCTCGGCCACGGTCGGGACCGGAAAGCCCGGAATGTCCGCAAAGGGGATGGCAGCCGTGGTCTCGATCAGGTCGGCGCCCAGTCCGGTGCCGAGGACGAGCGCGATCTCCGGGGCGACATCGACCCGTGCGCGGAGTGCCTCGAGGGCGGCCGCCACGTTCATCAGTCGGTGGGCGCGCTCCCGTCGCGCTCGTGGGTGGCAAGCGCATCGACTTCCGACAGGGCCCGCTCGAGGAGATGGCGGTACGCCGCCAGGTACGCGCTGAAGTGACGGTGGGCTTCCTCGGTATCACGCCGGACCTGGTGCTCCGCATCGCGCGCGTCGGCCAGCAACCGTTCTCCGTCCAGCCGCGCCTCGCGCAGGATCAGCTCCGCTTCCTCGCGGGCCAGCCGCTCGGTGTCGGCGCGCGCCTGCTGCGCCGCGACCAGGGCGTCGTTCAGCGCCTTCTCGCGCTCGCGATAGGCCTTCAGCTGCTCGCGCAGCCCATGGACCCGTTCCTCGAGACCCTGCCGCTCCTTGAGCAGACGCTCGAGTTCGGTTGCGACGCGCTGCCGGAAGTCGTCCACCGCGGCCCGGTCGAACCCGAACGCCGTGCGCCCGAATTCCTGCGCGCGCACGTCAATCGGTGTCAGTCGAAACTCGTCATTCATGCGGTCCGCTCCCCAAAGAGCACCGTTCCCAAACGCAGGACCGTGGCGCCTTCCGCCACCGCCGCGGGATAGTCACCGCTCATTCCCATGGACAGCTCCTCCAAGGGGCACGCGGCCGTGGCCAGTCGGTCTCGCAGCTCCCGCAATGCGGCGAAGGTCCGGCGCTGGATGCCGTGATCGTCCGTAAACGGCGCCATCGTCATCAGTCCGCCGACTGCAAGACCGGGGAGCGCGGTGCACCGCTCCACCAGCGCCCCGGCTTCCGCCGACGCACACCCGCTCTTCTGTCCCTCACCAGCAACGTTCACCTGCACGAGCACCCGAACCACCCGATCCGCCTGGACCGCCGCCCGGCTCAGCGCCTCGGCCACGCGCGGCGTGTCGATCGAGTGCACCATGACGAACCGCGCGGGGACGAACCTGGCCTTGTTCGTCTGCAGGTGCCCAATCAGGTGCCACCGCACCGGCTCCGCGACGGTCTCCGCCTTCGCCAGCGCCTCCTGGACGCGGTTCTCCCCCACATCGGGCAGACCGGCCCGCCAGGCCGCGGCGATGGCGGTCGCCGGGTGCCCCTTGGTCACCGCCACGATGGTCACCGGGTGGCGGAGCCCCTCAACGGCCTGAATGCGGGCGATCTCCGCACGCACCCGCGCCAGATTGTCGGCGAGGGTCTCAAAAGTCATAGCCGTTGATTTTACAGTGACTTAGCGAGCCCTACAAGCCGCGCTACGATCCCGAATCCGACACCGCCGTATCCCCAAGGAAGAGCGGCTCCGCGGTCAGGGCGTCCAGGACCGCTCGCAGATCGGCGTTGGGGGAAAGGTGGTAGCCCTTGCGCAGGGCTTCGATCGCCCGGTTTCGCTCGCCCCGCATCTCGAGCCCCTGCCCGAGCGCCAGGAACGGGAGACTGAGGTTCGAGGCGATGTTCCGGGTGGTCGGGTCGAGTTTGAGCGTGTCGACGTCGAACAGACCGGCATAGCGGTAGACGAGGTTCACCAGGGAGTCGGTGCGCGGCACGTTGACAGGAATGCCCAGCACGCTGCCCGCGACCAGCGTGGTGGAATCGGGCGGTGCGGCAAGGTGCACGCGGATGACGAGTCCCTCGCTCGCCATGTACGGATGCAAGCCCAGCCAGTTGCCGCTGCCCGCCGTCACGGAGTAGTAGATGGGACGCCGATCCAGGTTCTCCTGCATCAGGCGCATCATGAGCACGTCCTTCACCCAGACCGGCGTGCCACGCGGGAAGCTGCGGGCAACCCGGCCCGCTCGGAAGGTCAACTCCTGGCTCAGGAGCTGGGGTTGGAGCGTCCCGATCTGCGCGTCGGTGATCGAGTGGAGCGGCGGGGGCGGCTCCGCGGGGGCGATGTCGGCGAACCACGGCGCTTGCGCCGGGTCGAACCGCCGCACGGGGTTGTCGCGGAGCTGCCGGATGTACCAATCCGTATTGCCGAGCGACAGGTTGACGACCGCGACATCCTGACGGATGCCCTCGACTTCCTGGGCCCACCACAGCGGGAACGTGTCGTTGTCACCGTTGGTAAACACGATCCCGTACGGCTCGACCGACTGCAGGAGATCGTACGCAAAGTCGCGAGCCAGCGTCGCGGTCGGTCCGTGCCGCCGGCTCGCCGCGGTGAAGTTGAGCGCGAGGGGAAGCGCCGCGATCGCGAGGATCGCCACCGTGCCTGCGCGTGCCGTCGCGCTGGCCGGGCCGAGTCGCAGCCGCAGGGCCCGGGCCAGGGTCGCGAGCCCAATACCCACGAACAAGCCCCAGGCCTGAAAGGAGACCGTGAAGAAGTAGTCGCGTTCCCGGACCTCGTGCTGTTCACCGTTGGCGAAGAGATCCCAGCCCAGCGAGTACCCCGGTTTGAAGTTCATGTAGCCCATGAGGGCGGGACCGGTCGTCAGGAAGAGCAGGAGCAGCATCCAGAACACGGACCGGTCGCGACGATACAGCTCGCCGAGTCCGATGAAGCCGAAGGTCGTGAACGCCAGCGTGAAGGGCAGGCGCGCCGGCGCAAACACCGGCGACGTGGTGGCCAAGCTGTTGGCCCACTGCCAGTCGAAGTACTGCAGGTAGTTGAGGACCTGCAACCGCATGATCGTCAGGTTGCGGCCGGGGTTGTCGGGCCCGGATGGGAACACCGGATTGTCGAGCGGCGAGCGGGGCGGATACTGCTCGCGCCGGATCACCGACAGCAACGCGTCCCAGGTCGACGGATCCGCTTCGTTGATGAACGGGTTGAGCCCGGCGCGGATGTACAGGAAGAGATAGGTGGAGGCCCCGACGGCCGCGATCGCGACGACAGTGAGGGCGAAACCGAGCGACCCGACGCTCGCCGCATAGACCGCGGCGGCGATGAAGGCGATGCCCCCGATCACGAGGAGGGTCGAGCTGCCGAGCCCGGCCCCGATCAGCAGGGCCCAGATCCCCAGTAAAACGGCCCACTGGGCCCACTCCGCCCGCCGGTCGGCTTCGTTCGGCAGCGGCTCGGTCCGCATGACGTGCCAGACGAACGCGATCAGCGCCGGGCCGATGAGGAGCGTCAGCAGGTGGTTTCCGAGGGAGACCGCCCCGATGTAGACGATCAGGAGGAGCACGTGCGACGCGCGCATCGTGCCCCGGTGTCGGCGCCAGAGCCAGGCCAACCAACAGATGGCGGCGATGCTGAACGTCGCCACCATGTAGACCTCGGTCTCGTTCGAGTTCTGCCAGACCGTGAATGCAAACGCCGACGCGACGGCCGCCGCGATCGCGCCGCCCCACACGAACAGGCGATCGGCACCGACCTCCGGCTCCTCACTCCGCCAGCCCCGGAGCGCCTGCACCACGACCAGGAACAGGCAGGCGGCGGCGGCGGCGCTGAACACGGCCGTCATGAAGTTGGTGCGCCACGCAAACTCGCCAAGCGGCACGAGCTGTCCGAAGAAGTTCCCGAGCAGCACGAAGAGGGGGGTGCCGGGTGGGTGCGGAATGCCGAGAATCCGCGCCGAGGCGATGAACTCCCCCGCGTCCCAGAACGTGACCGTCGGGGCAAGCGTGAAGAGGTAGCCGGCGAAGACGAGCACGAAGACCAGCAGGGCGGCGAGGTACGGTGGCCGCTCCGCCGTCAGCCGTCCGGAGTTTGGCGATGTCATAGGCGTGTGGGTGGTGGATTCAAGCGGCTGAAGGCTCACCAGTCGAGCCGCGGAATGCAAGCGCCGCGCTGCGCCGGCTTGCCGTCAGGGTCTCGCGCACCTGTTCCGGCGTGACGCCCTGTTTGAGCAACCCACCCTGCGCCAGCGAGATGCGGGACGTCTCCTCCGACACCACGATCACGACGGCATCGGACTCTTCGGACAGCCCGAGCGCGGCGCGATGGCGCGTCCCCAGCGCCTTGTCGGTCACGGGGAACTGGGTCAGGGGAAGCACGCATCCCGCGCCAATGATCTCCTCACCCCGGACGATCACCGCCCCGTCATGGAGCGGGGAGTAGGGCGTGAAGATCGTGCTGAGCAGCTCACTGGAGACCGTGGCGCGCATCCGTGTGCCCGTCTCGACGTAGTCGTCGAGGGCGACTTCGCCCTCGATCGCGATGATCGCCCCCGTCCCCGATCGCGCGAGTCGCTCCGCGGCCCGGGCCACCTCCTCGGCGGTGCTCTGGCTGGTACTGTAGACGAGCAGGTTGAACGCGCGGGTCCGTCCGAGCCGTGCCAAGGCGTGCCGCAGCTCCGGCTGGAAAACCACGATGGCCGCGAACGCCCCGTACGTGAACAGTACCCCCAGGAGGGTCGCGATCATGGTGAACTTGAGCAGCAGCGCGAGGAAGTACACGACGCCCAGGATCACGAGTCCGATCAGGATCTGGAGCGCGCGGGTCCCGGCCAGGAAGAGGAGCGCCCGGTAGATCAGGTACGCGACGACCAGGATCTCCACCACGTCGCGGAGCCCCGGCACCAGGAACTGGAATTGGTCGAGCGACATCAGGCCGTCCGCACCGCGTGGGTGAGTCGCAGCGCATCACGCGCTTCCGGCACGGCATGCACGCGGAAGATCTGGGCGCCGCGCTCAGCCGCCAGGACACAGGCGGCGGCGGTGGCCACGTCGCGCTCGCCCACCTCGCGGCCGGTCGCCACACCGAGAAAGCGCTTGCGAGAGGGACCCACGACGATGGGTCGGCCCAACGCCCGCAAGGCTGCCAGTCGGTCGAGGAGCTGCAGGTTCTGCTCCGGGCGCTTGCCGAAGCCGAATCCCGGATCCACGGCGATCCGTCCGCGCTCGATACCGTGCTGCTCCGCCGTCCGCGCCATCCCCTCGAGTTCCTCCGCGACCTCCATCATGAAGACGTCGTAGGTGGCGTGCTCGTAGGTCGCCAGTTCCGCGAACCGGCCGCGGGAGTGCATCACGATCAGGCCAGCGCCATGCTCCGCGCAGACATCGGCCACTCCCGGATCGAGCCGCAGCCCCGTGACGTCGTTGATCGCCCAGGCGCCCGCATCGAGGGCCCGGCGGGCCGTCTCCGCTTTCACCGTATCGACGCTCAACGGGACCGACGGAAACCGCCGCACCAAGTCGCCCACAACGGGGCCGAGCCGTCGCCACTCCTCCGCGGCCGTCACCGGGGCCGGCCGGCCCGGCCGTGTCGACTCGGCTCCGACGTCGAGCAGGTCCGCGCCGTCGGCCAGCAAGCGCTCGGCGTGCGCCAGCGCCGCATCGGGGTCGAGCCACTGTCCTCCGTCGCTGAACGAGTCCGGGGTCACGTTCAGGATCCCCATGATGCGGGGCCGGTCGAGCGCGACGATCCCACGAGCCATCGCCCAGGCCTCGGGCGGGCTGAACGTCCCGTGCAGCGCCGCACCGAGTGGGGTCGCAAGGGCCGCGGGCAATCCGCTCGTTCCGCCCGGCCGCGCGAGGCCGGCCAGCCGTGCCGTGTCACCGGCCAGCAGCACCCAACCGCTTCCACTGAGTGAGGCGATCCCCTGCATGCGGGCCACGCGCGTGAGCGCTTCCCGCTCGGGCTCCTC
>JAOUDR010000212.1 GCA_029859185.1 Gemmatimonadota bacterium | reverse complement strand
TGGTGACGGTGAACCAGCGCCTGGACTTCGATCAGATCGAGCTGATCGCCGGGGCGTTCGGGTTCCAGGCCGTTCGCGAGGAGGAGTACGCCCCGAGCGAAGCGATCGACGAAGCGGCGGAACTGCCGGAGGACCTCGCGCCGCGGCCGCCGGTGGTGACCGTGATGGGCCACGTCGATCACGGCAAGACCTCGCTGCTCGACTACATCCGCAAAGCCAACGTGATCGCCGGCGAGGCCGGCGGCATTACGCAGCACATCGGTGCGTACCACGTTGGCGTGGGTGCCCATGGCATCACCTTCCTCGACACTCCGGGTCACCAAGCGTTTACGGCCATGCGGGCCCGTGGTGCGCAGGTCACTGACCTGGTGGTGCTCGTCGTCGCCGCGGATGATCAGGTCATGCCACAAACGATCGAGGCCATCAGCCACGCCAAGAACGCCGGCGTCCCGATGGTCGTCGCGATCAACAAGATCGATCTCCCCTCGGCCAATGTCGACAAGGTCAAACAGGACTTGCTCCAGCACGGCGTCGTGCTGGAAGAGTTCGGCGGAGACACCCTGGCGCAACCGATCTCCGCGAAGGCGGGCACCGGCGTCGACGCCCTCCTCGAGAAGGTGCTCCTGCAGGCGGATCTCCTCGACAAGAAGGCCAACCCCGACCGCGCGGCGCGCGGCACGGTCATCGAGAGCATGCTCGACCCGGGCAAGGGCCCCTTGGCGACGGTCCTCGTGCAAGGCGGCACGTTGGCGGTCGGCCAGGACTTCATCTGCGGGCATCTCTCGGGTCGGGTGCGCGCCCTGCTCGACGAGCGGGGCAATCGGGTCAATGCGGTAGGCCCCTCCATCCCCGTACAGGTCCTCGGCTTCGAGGGCGTGCCGGAGGCGGGCGACCACTTCATGGTCGTGCAAGACGCGGCGCAGGCGCGGGAGATCGCCCAGAAGCGTCAGCGCCTCGACCGGGAGGCCCAGTTCCGCCGGTCCACCCGCGGGGTTTCGCTCGAAGCCATCTCGAAGCAGATCGAAGAAGGTGCAGTCAAGGCGCTCAGGATCATCATCAAGGCCGACCAGGCCGGACCTGCCGAGGCACTGGCCGACGCGTTCGCCCAGCTGTCGACGTCAGAGGTCCGGGTCGAGGTGATCCACCGCGGCGTCGGCGCGATCTCCGAGAGCGACATCCTGCTCGCCAAGGCCTCGCAGGCCATCGTCGTCGGGTTCCACGTGCGGCCGGACGCCAACGCCCGCGGCGCGGCCGAGCGCGAGAAGGTGGATGTGCGCTCGTACCGGGTCATCTACGACGCGATCGAGGAGATGAAGTCGGCGCTCGAGGGACTGCTGTCACCCGAGGAGCGCGAGGTGATACTGGGAGAGGCGGAAGTGCGCCAGATCTTCAAGATCTCGGGGGTCGGCGTGATCGCCGGGTGCCATGTCCGGCACGGGACCATGCGCCGCGGAGGAAAGATCCGCCTCGTGCGGGACGGCGTCGAGGTCTACGACGGGCACCCCTCGAGTCTCAAGCGCTTCAAGGATGACGTCCGCGAAGTGAAGGAGGGGCTCGAGTGCGGTATCGGAGTCGAGAACTTCAACGACGTGAAGGTTGGCGACATCCTCGAGTCGTACGAGGTCGAGCAGATCGCCCGGACGCTGGAGTCGGAGACGTTGGCGCGAGGGACGCGGGGCTGAGGCGCGGCGGCAGGGCCGCGGGGCTTCCATGGTGGTCGGCGTCGTAACCTGGGACCTCCATCTCAGCGACTGCGCGTCGCTGAAGGACAAGCGCCGCGTGCTGCTGAGTCTCAAGGACCGACTGCATCGGCAGTTCAACGTGTCCGTGGCCGAGACGGCCAGTCATGACCGCTGGCAACGGGCGGAGCTCACGTGCGCCGTCGTCGCCACCGACCGCCGCCACGCCGAGTCGGTGTTGGGTGCGGCGGATCGGTTCGTGGCGGGGCATCCACAGACGCGGATTGTCGATTCCACGATGAGTATCAGATGAAACGAACCCCCCGACACCGTCCCGAGCGGCTCGCCGCGCTGGTCCATGAGACCCTGGCCACCGCCCTCACCACGTCGTTGAAGGACCCCCGGATCGGGTTTGTGACCATCACGGGTGTCCACGTCACGGCCGACGGCCACCATGCCACCGTGCGTGTCTCGGTGCTGGGGACCGAGGAAGAGAAGGGGCGCGCCATGGACGGGATCGAACACGCCAAGGGGTTCCTCCGCACCCAGCTCGCCCGGACCCTCGCGCTCCGCGTCACGCCGGAGCTGCACTTCGAGTTGGACCGCGGCCTCGAGCATGCCCGCCGCATCGACGCGTTACTCGACCAAGTCCGCGGGGAAGGGGACCCGGCCTGACCGACGGGTTCGTGATCGTGGACAAGCCGGCAGGCCCGACGTCGCACGACGTCGTGGCCCTCGTGCGTCGTGCCACCGGCATCCGCCGGGTCGGCCACGCCGGGACCCTCGATCCGTTCGCCTCCGGGGTCCTCCCGGTACTGATCGGACGTGCCACCCGCCTCGTCCGCTTTCTCGTCGGCCTCGCCAAACAGTATGCCGGCACCGTGCGCCTCGGGATTACGACCGACACCGACGATCGCACCGGGGCGGTGCTTCGGGTCGACGAGGGGTGGCGGACCGTCTCGGAGTCGGCCCTGGAAGCCGCCATGACGAGCCTCACGGGGTCCCAGGCCCAGGTGCCTCCAGTCTACTCCGCCAAGAAGGTCGCCGGCGTTCCTGCCCACCGCCGGGTGCGTCGGGGGCAGAGCGTCACCTTGGCGCCTCGCCCTGTGTCCGTCGCCATGTTCCGGTGCACGGGCCGCGACGGTCCGGACGTGCACTTCACCGCGGCGGTCTCGAGCGGCACCTATGTCCGCGCACTCGCCCGGGATCTGGGGGAGCGCCTCGGATGCGGCGCCCACCTGCTGGAGTTGCGGCGGACCGCGGTGGGCCCGTGGGACGAAACGGACGCCATCGCGCTCGACCGCCTGATCCCCCCGTTCACCGCCCACCCACCCCTCACCGCCGTCCAGCACCTGCCACACCGCCCGCTGGACCCCACCGAGGTTGACGCCGTCCGGCATGGGCGACCGGTTCAGGCCGGGGACGCCCCGGCCGGACCAACCGCGCTGCTGGACGGCGGCGCACTCCTCGCCGTCGCTGAACGGCGGGCGGATCTCCTGGTGCCGTGCGTGGTCCTGGACGGATGAGCCCCGACACGGTTCTCACCGTCGGCAGCTTTGACGGGTTGCACCTGGGCCACCGCATGGTCCTCGGCGAGATCGCGGAGCGCGCGCAGCGGTCCGAGCGCCGCAGCATGGTGGTCACGTTCGTGCCACACCCCCTCGAGGTGGTCAATCCCCAGGCCGCGCCGCCGCGGCTGACCCTCGACGACGAGCGACGGGAGTTGTTTGCCCAGAGCCCGGTCGATGCCGTCGCGTTCCTCCCGTTCACACGCGCGCTGTCGCAGTACACCCCGGAGGCGTTTGTCGAGCTGCTGCTGGCGCGGTTCGGTATGCGGGAGCTCGTGATCGGACACGACCATGGATTCGGCCGGGGACGGTCGGGCGACGAGCATCTCCTGCAGACGCTCGGCGAAACCCGCGGGTTCACCGTGGATGTGGTGCCGGCAGTCGCGGTGGAGGGACGGACGGTCTCCTCCACGCTCATTCGTCGCGCGATCGCTGGCGGCGACCTCGAGACGGCGGCCCGGCAGCTCGGGCGGCGCTACGCCATGATTGGGGACGTCGTCCGCGGGGAAGGCCGGGGCCGCACCTTGGGGTTTCCGACCATCAATGTGGAGGTGCCAGACCGTCGGAAGCTCCTGCCCCCCAACGGGGTGTACGCCGTGCACGTCGAATGGGACGGCGGGCGGTCGGGCGCCATGATGCACATGGGCCCGCGCCCGACGTTCAGCGACGATCGGGGCACCGTGGAGGCCCACCTGTTCGACCAGGCACCGGATCTCTACGGGCGGTCCGTCAAGGTCACCTGGCTCCGTCGCCTCCGTGACGTCCGCGCATTCGCGAATCCGGAAGCGCTCCGCACCCAGCTCGCGCTCGATCGCCAGGCCGCTCTTGCCAGCCTGGGAGTGCCGCCGGGACAGTCAACTGGTTAGTCTTTAAAGGCTTTAGACCCCCTACGGTATGACACCTTCCATTCGGAACCGACTGCTCGGGATCGGCGCCCTGCTGGCGCTGGCCCTCTTCTCGCTGTGGCCCCGCGAGGTCACCATCCGCGCGCTCGGCGACGATGGGCGCATGACAGACGTGGTCACGCAGAAGACGCCGCTCAAGCTCGGCCTCGACCTGCAGGGCGGCATCCATCTCGCGCTGGAACTCGATGAGAGCAAGGGCGCCGTGCCGAACCGCGAGGACGCCATTGACCGCGCCCTCACCGTGATCCGACAGCGGATCGACGAGTTCGGCGTATCGGAACCCATCGTGCAGAAGTCCGGCCCGGATCGCATCATCGTGGAGCTGCCCGGCGAGCGGGATCCGGCCCGCGCCAAGAGCGTCGTGCAGCGCACGGCGTTTCTCGAGTTCCGCATCACGGACATGCAGGGACAATTCCGGGACGCCATCCCGCGAATCGACCGCGCCCTGGCCCGTGCGGGCGTTTCGGCGGGCGTCGCGGAGGCCCCGGCCTCACCGCTGGCGGGGCTGCTCGAGACCGACACCACGGCCGCGGACTCGACCGCCGCGGACTCGACGGCGGCCGACTCGCTCGTTGGCGGGCCGGGGGCCCTGTCCACCCTCCTGTTCGAGGGCGGAGTTCCCGGTGAATACCTCGTACCGGAAGAGAGTTTCCCGCGCGTGGACAGCCTGATGCGGATCCCGGAAATCCAACGCGAGGTCCCACGCGGGCTCGAGCTGATCTGGGGCGCGGTCCCACGATCGCAGGGCACCCGGTCGTACCGTCCACTCTACGCGGTGGACCGCCGCGCCATCATCACCGGCGACCAGTTGGCTGATGCGTCCGCCACGCTCGACCAGATGAGCGGGGGCGCCATCGTCCGGTTCCAGCTCACCCGCGCCGGCGGCCGCGTGTTCGGACGCGAAACCTCCCGCCACATCGGCGACCACATGGCCATCATCCTCGACGGCCGAGTCCAGAGTCAGCCTCCGGTGATCCGGAGTCAGATCAACCGCGACGGGCAGATCGAGCTCGGGAATGCGGACCTGCGCGAAGCGCAGGACCTGGCGCTCGTCCTCCGGGCCGGCGCCCTCCCGGCACCGCTGCAGATCATCGAGGAGCGCACGGTGGGGGCGAGCCTTGGCGATGACTCGATTCGGAAGGGGATGACCGCGGCGATCGTCGGCGCCATCGCGGTGATCACCATCGTCGGCCTGTACTACCGGTTCGCGGGACTCCTCGCCGTGGTCGCCCTGGCCGTGTATGCGGTCTTCACCCTGGGGGGACTCGCGGCGTTCGGCGCGACCCTCACCCTACCGGGACTGGCAGGGTTCGTGTTGTCCGTCGGCATGGCGGTTGACGCCAACGTGCTGATCTTCGAGCGGATCCGGGAGGAACTGAAAGGCAACAAGACCGTGCGGGCCGCTGTGGACGGTGGGTTCCAGCATGCCATGCCGGCCATCGTGGACTCGAACGTCACCACCGTGCTCACCGCGCTGTTCCTATTTCAGTTCGGCACGGGGCCCGTCAAGGGCTTCGCGGTAACGCTGATCGTGGGTATCCTCGCGTCGTTCATCACCGCCGTGTTCGTCACGAAGACGCTCTTCCTGATCTGGGAGGAGCGGAAGACGGTCACG
>JAOUDR010000211.1 GCA_029859185.1 Gemmatimonadota bacterium | reverse complement strand
AGCATCTTGACCAGGGTGGGCGACAGGGACGGCGTGCGGGCGTTCCCGGATTTCAGCTTGTCCAGCGCCTTGGCCAGATCGGCCGCCAGCTTGGAGCGGTCTACGCCAAAGTGCTTGAGAATCAGCGCGCAGTCGCCGTCCGTCGCGTCGAGCGCCTTCATCAGGAAGTGCTCGATCTCGACGTCGTAGTGGGTGCGCCCAAGGCACAGGCCGGCGGACGCCTCCAGCGTGTGCCGGGCCTGCCCGTTCAGTTTGCCGATGAGAGACTTGAGATTCACGGTCATGCGCTGGCGCTCACGGTCACAGGGTGAGAATCGTATCGTCAGGGTCGTGGGTCATTGGTCCGGTGCGCACCCAAGTGCTCCATCCGAGCGGCAGACCCTCTCCGTCGTCCGCACCGAGGACGCAGGGCGGGACGTGGTTTCGCGCCAGCACCAACTGGACGCCGAAGTCGAGCGCCTCGCCCCCGAAGAACCGGGTGAGCTGGCGCAGCTCCTCGTGCGCCGCCCCGCCGGGGAGGAATTCCTCGTAGCGCTCGCGTGACAGCGGCCCCAGCCGCAGGCGCACCTTGGCCTGCCGGTCCCACACCGCGTCGCCCACCAGGGCACCCTGACCCAGCCGCCCGGCCACCCGCTCGTCGTC
The DNA here is from genome assembly GCA_029859185.1 of Gemmatimonadota bacterium. GTDB lineage: Bacteria > Gemmatimonadota > Gemmatimonadetes > Gemmatimonadales > GWC2-71-9 > JAOTWJ01. The sequence continues at coordinate 5,144 of JAOUDR010000211.1, read as the reverse complement.
GGTCACGACGCACTGCGTCTCGCCCACGGGACGGTACCACTCGCCCACGAACTGCTCGACCTCGACCGGCACGTCGAACACGCCCTCGAGCAGCCGCTCCAGTCCGTGGGCCGAGCGCGGCTGCGGGAGCAGGAGTCCGGCGAAGTACAGCAGGGCGCTCCGGTGCCACGCCGGCTCCTCGGCCGGTGGCTCGCCCATCCCCACGAGATCGCGGACGTGCTGGGTAATCGGGTCGCCGCCGCTCCGCTCGTAGGCGACCGGGAAATGGGATTTCTCCCAGCTCCGGTAGAACAGCGACAGGATCCGGTGGTGGAAGATATCGAGGAAGTCACGCAGTCCGCGATCCCGCTGCCGCAGGCGTCCGGCCACGAGCTGCGTGTAGTGGTAGGGCAGCACCCCCTGGGGCCCCGTGAGTCCCATGAAGTTGACCGTCATGCGGGGGGGGCCGTCGGGCAGCTGCTCGACCGCCTGAATCTCGCTCGCCGGGAACGCCAGCGACGCGGCCACACTGAACCGGACGGCTTCGTCCGCCGGGTTCGCGAAGTCGCCTACCGGGTGTGTGTCGGGGGACCGGCGGCCAAGGAGTCGCACCGCCTGGAAGAACTGATAGGCGGTGGCGTCGTGGGCGAGGGCTTTGCGCGGGTCGGCGGTCACAGGAGCGGCTTCCACCCGGCGCGGGGCGGCCACTCGCGCAACAACTGCTTGCGCTGCGGGGTGCGCGCGGCCAGGACGGAGAAGCTGTTCATCGAGCAGTACAGTCCCAGGAAATGCTCCAGGACGCTGGCCAGCAGGTACACGCCGCCGCCGGTGAAGCGCTCCTCGTCGAACTCGATCTCCACCCGGTGGCCCCGCGCGAACGTGATTCCGTGGCTGCTGTCGAGCCGCGCGTAGCAGGGCGCGGCCTTCAATCCCGTGATGCCCTGGACGTGATTCTCGCCCACGGCCGACTCGCCCGCGTTGTGCAGCCGCAGCAGCTCCTGCAGGCCCTCGGCTCCTTCCTCGACCAGCGACGCGGAGTTGAGGCTGAGCTGCGAGATCAGGCGCCACAGCTGCGGTTTGCCCAGCGCCGGCTGGATGACCAGGGTCGGCTTGACCAGGGTGGCGATCCGCCGGATCGGGCCGCCGCCCGGCATGTCGAAGTCCCCCTCCGGGACGCCGAAGGGGAGCCGGCTCGGCAGGTCGCTGTTGAAACAGGTGAGCCGGGCCGTGACCACCTCCGCGTCAGGACTGGTCCGCCCGCCCGAAGCGTCCGCAAACGCGACGTACACGTCGGTGCCCAGATCCGTGCGCCATCCGGCGGGACGCCGGCTGATGTGCCAGAAGACCTGTGGACCCCCGCCGTTCCGCGCGTGCCGGTATGAATAGAACGGCTCGAACCGCCGCGGCTCGCTCGTGCCCGGGGTCGCGGCGCTGACTTCGTTCACCGAGTAGATCTCGGTCGTCGCCCGCCGCCGAGCGTCGGGCACGATCAGGTGCTCGTACCGGGTCTCGGTCACGGGAATCGGTTCGGACGTCTGGGGAAACAGGTTGATGACCGGGGTACAGCCCAGCTTGAACGACTCCGCCGTCACGCCGCTTTCCAGCGCCTGTCGCCGTTCGGGCCGCTCGAACGGCGAGATCAGCAGCACGACCTCGGCCTCGGCCCCGAACCCCGCGGCTCGCACCTGATCGAAGCCGGCCAGGTCGATGAACGAGAACTTCTCGGGGAACGTGAAGTACTCCTGCACCAGGCGATGCGCCAGCAGCGACTGCCGCGGATAGGGCAGCATGCCCTCGTCGCGGGCGAAACCCACGGGCCGCACCGCGGACGGCGGCAGCGTAATGGGCGGCCGCTTGCTGTTGGGGGCGGGGTCGCGGATGATCACGTCGATGCAGTTGTTGCACAACAGCTCGTAAAGCGTCGACACCAGCGCGCTCTCGCCGTTGAGATACAGCCGCAGCGTGTCGAGCTCGAGCTTGCCGAAGGTCACGTCGGGGAAGCACCGCAGCACCAGCCGCAGAGCCGCGACGGCCTCGCGCGCCTTGATGGCGGGGCGCAGCCGGTCGGGCGAGATCCACTGCGCCTCCACGACCGTGAGGGGCCACAGCGTGGTCTCGTAGCACGTGCGGAACCGGCACGGCGTCCCGCCCACCGGCTTGGAGTAGAGCGGGGACTCGCGCGGGATGGGAAATCCCGTGGTGACCTTGCCCTGCTCCGGGTCCAGCTCGAACGTGACGATCGACATGGATGGCACCGGCCGCACATGGTGCGGGTGGACCACCTGCAGCAGCGACTCGCTGATCTCCGAGAGGTCATCGTCGAGTTTGAGGTGGACCCGGGCCGCCAGGAAGGCGAAGCCCTCGAGCAGGCGCTCGACGTGCGGGTCCTCGCACTTGGCCGGCTCCAGCATGAGGCGGGAGGCGATCTTGGGGTACTTCTGCGCGAACTCCGCTCCCATGCGTCGCAGGAACGACAGCTCCCGCTCGTAGTAGTGCAGCAGGTCGTCACGCATGGCCGTCGCCCCGCACCTGCATGCCCTTGGTGGATTCGAGGACGGTATCGAACGAGATCCGCTCCGGCACCGGGTCGAGCTCCAGGGTTCCTTCGATCACGAAGCGCAGCTCGCCGAACCGGACCCGGTCGTCGGGCGCCGCCACGACTTTCACCCCCGTCAACCGGGGCTCGAAGAGGCCGACCGCTTCCTCGACCATGCGGGTCAGGCGGGCCTGGGTCTCGGGCGAGTCGCGGCTCATGGAGGAGATGTCGGGCAGGCCGAAATGGTAGACCGACGCGGCGACCTCATCGAGTCCTTCCGGCGCGGTCTCGGCCGTGCGGCGCGTGTTCAGCAGGGCTTCGAGGTCGCGCCGCACCGCCTCCTTCAGCGCGCGGACCGACTCCGATCGGGACATCGAGCTCTCGGCCTGACTGGTCGGATCGTCGTCCACCAGCCGGTCGAGCACCGACTGCTGAACGCTGCGCTCAAGCTCCGCTTTCGCCATCGCTCATCGTTTCCCACGTTGTTTCCGCCGTCGCCTCGCCCGTCGGTTCCCCCAGGGTGATCGCCATCATCGGGTCGAGACGGGACAGGCGGAGGTACAGCGTCTGCATGACCGTAGGGTCGCCGCCCAGGCGCTGCAGGCACCGGTAGAGCAGGGCCAGCGGCTCCGCCACCACCGTCCCTGCCTCCCATGCCTCCAGTTGCTGGGTGTCGATCTGCGCCACCAGCTGCTCGAGCGTAGGCGCGGCCACGCTATCGAGGCCCGCCTCGAGCATGACCTTGGCGAGCTGGACCTGGCGGAGGAACCGGCCGCGCGGGCTCCGCTCGCGCTCGAGCTCGCGTTGCAGCAGCTCGAGCGCCGCCTGCGTCCGGCCGGCTCGCACCTCGCTCAGCGCGCGCTCCAGCGCGCGGTCATGGGAGGGGGAGGCTGCCGGGGCGGCCGCACGCGGCGCGGGCGCGGGAGCTTCCCCAGACCCTTCGCCCACCAACTGCTCCTCCCGCAGCCAGCTCACGGTCGACGGGCCCGCGGTGGGCATGTCGTCCATCAGCGTCATGTCGGGCAGACCGGGGATCTCGATCAGGAGTCGGCGCAGCTCCTCGCGAATGGCGCGGGCCACCACATCGAAGTCCGGGCCGAGGCCGGCACACGCGTTGAGCACGTAGCGCTGGAGATCGAGCCAGCCCCGGCCGGCCGGTGTCGCCATGATCGTCTCGGCCGCCTCGAGGAGCTGCGACCAGTCCTGGTCGAGCAGCAGGGTCTTCAGTTGACTCCGCGTGTGGGTGGGCGGAGCTTCGAGGAGCCGCGGGTCGACCTCCGGCCCCAGCGCCCGAAGCTCCCCCCAGCGGAGCACCCGCAGCGCGAGATACGAGACCGGGCTGGTGGGCTCGGACCGCCGGAGGAACCGGGCGGCGGAGATCAGGCGGGCCGTGGCGTCAGCCCGGTCGACCGGTTCTGGTGCCAGGCCCCCCGCAACCGCGGTGGCGACCGCGGCGCCGCTCCCGCCGGCCGTGCCCCCTGCCGCCACGGCATCCACCGGATCCGGATCGAGCTGCAGCTTGCGCTCGAGTAGACCCTGCACGCCGTGCCGTACCTCCTCCAGTGCCTCCCGCATCGGGATGAAGCTGGGGGCGTCGCTACCGAAGCGGTCGTCGCACAGCGTGATCAGGTCGCCGAGCGCCGCCTGGGCGTCTGCGACGTCGGTCACCAGCTGGCGGTACCACGGCTTGGGCGTCGCGCCGAAGGCCTGGTCGAACTCCTCGGGGGTGAGTTTCCCCTCGGCGATCGCGGTCTGCCGGGCCTGTCCCTTCGATTCCTCCTGCTCGGCGTCCTGCTCCGAGGGGACGGTCCGCGACTCCTGGCACTTGATCCAGCTGATCCCCGACGTGGTGACCGGGACCATCCGAACCGCGATAGTGAGGCGCGTGCCCAGCCACTCGAGTGGCGCGGCGCGCAACTCGGCGTCGCCGTCCTCGAGCTGGGGATGCACGTGATCCCAGAACTGGTCGACCAGACCGTGGAGCAGCGTCAAGCCCTCCTGCAGCCCGGCGCATCCGTCGCGGCGCAACAGCGCCTCGGCGAGCCACACCGCGATCTGCAGGTCCTTCGTCTGCTTGGCCAGCGCGTCGGTGGCGAGCTTGATGACCTGAGGCCAGTCGGCCAGCTTCCGCGGCCGTTCCCAGTCGCCCTGTGGGGCGTCGTCGTCCTCGCGGCGGGCCTCTTTGAGCTTTTCGTACAGCGGTTCGTATCGGAGATCGGTGCCGCAGGGCTGGTCCCCGGGAAGCGGGGTCAGGAGGGTATCGGGCAGCGGCATGCGCCGATCACCCGGCGCTGGTCGGGGCGGGCGTGAACTCGAGTGTGCGGACTTCGAGCAGGGAGACCTCCTCGTCGTCCACCAGCAGGAGCTTCTGGCCGATGGGGGCTTCCCGCCCGTCGGGCAGCTCCTGCCACTCGGTGACGCGTCCCATCTGCACCTGCGGGTCGGTGTGCTGCCAGGCGCCGGGGGTCAGGGCGGGCAGCAGGACCTCTCCCAGCTCGCCCCCTTTGAAGCTCCCGCTCGGGCGCACGATGGCCGGGGTCCACACCAGGTCGCGCGCCCGCTTGGGGGGCTCGATCCGGAGCGAGGCGACGTGCTCGAACGGGAGCCAGAGGTACTCGCCGGCGGCGAA
>JAOUDR010000210.1 GCA_029859185.1 Gemmatimonadota bacterium | reverse complement strand
AAACCGTGCGCCTGTTCCCCCACCTCTCGCGCCCAACCTCCGGCCACCAGGCCCTGCCAACCCGCCCCCACGATCCATCCTGGAGAATAGCGGAAACGGGGCAGGAAGCTGTGACGTTTGTCCCGTTCAGGCCCTTGGCGGTGGGGGCGGGATCGCCTCCCGCGGCGGGCGCTCGGGACGGGGAGTCGCTGGAGGCAGACGTTGGTCGCGACCACGCCCGGTCCCATGGCTGCTCCTGCCGACCTGGCCCTGCCGGGTCAGCCGTGCAGCCGCCGCTCCTCGGGGTACGGGTAGACGTCCAGCACGGCACCTCCGGCATTCTGCGTCTGCAAGTCCTGCCAGAACGCGGACTCGTAGAGGGCCGCATGCGCGGCGAGGTACGACTCACGAATGGCTGATCCAAACGGCACGAAACGCCTGAGGTCCTCCGGGAACACGTCCTCCGGGCCAACGTGGAACCACGGTTCGTCACTCATTTCGTCTTCGGGGTGCCGCGGGGGCGGGATGACGCGGAACCGGCACTCGGTGAGCAACCGGAGTTCGTCGTAGTCGTAGAACACCACCCGGCCGTGTCGCGTCACGCCGAAGTTCTTGAGCAACAGATCCCCCGGGAACACGTTGGTCGCGGCCAGGTCGCGGATGGCCTGCCCGTAGTCCAGCGCCACCCGACGTGCCTCGTCCGGATTGGCGTCCGCGAGATGGAGATCGAGAGGGCGGACGCGTCGTTCCGTGTAGAGGTGCGCCACCTCCACGGAATCACCCTCGATGCGAACCGTGCGCCCGGCCGTTTGGGTCAGTTCGTCGAGCAAGCGCCGCGTGAACCGTCCCTTCGGGAATGCCAGCCCTTCGAACTCCTGCGCATCCACGAGTCGGCCGGCACGATCATGCGCAAAGACCAGCTCGTATCGGCGCCGGACTTCGTCGGGAGTGGTCTGTTTGGGTGGCGGGAAACTGTCCCGGATGATCTTGAAGACGACGTCGTAGCCCGGCATCGCGAACACGGCCATCACCATTCCGGGGGCGCCGGGGGCGAAGTCGAACCGCTCGTTGGTGCGCGTGAGGTGCCGCTGGAGATCCCGGTAAAACTCGGTCTTCCCGTGTCGGTGATACCCCAGGGCCGTGTACAGCTCCGCCAACGGCTTGGCCGGCATCAGCGCGTGCAGGAACGCAATCACGTCGTTCGGATACGGAATGTCCGCGTGGAAATACGAGCGCGTGAAACTGAACACGATGCTCGCATCTTCCTCCGTGAGCAGGACCGCGTCCACCCGCAGTCCACCGGGCCCGTGCACGATCGGCAGCAGGAGCGGCATGGCACGGTTGCCCCCGACGACCCGGCCGATCAGGTAGGCCCCCTTCCGCCGGAAGAAGACCGGGTCGAGCATCTCGAGTCCGTCGATCGGTACCGGCGCCCCTCCGGCGGCCCAGCGGGCCTCGATCCGCTGCGCGATGAGCCGAGCGTCGCGCGCGGCATCCTCAAACGGCAGCGCGAACCCCGCATCGCCCAGCAGGTCCTGCACGGCAGTCGCCGTTTCCGACGCCACGCTCCGCACGTGGACGGACGGGTGGGCGAGTGGCCCCGAGATGCGGGCGAACTGGTAATCGAGAAATTCGACGTTGGGATTGACGCCCACGGTGCCGAGGACGCGCCTCGTCACCGAGTTGAAGAAAGTCTCGGCGATTTCCGCCGCGGGGTGACCGGCGAGGGACTCCGAGTAGCGCCCACGGGCCGCCGTCCAGACCGCCGTGTTGGCGCAATCCGTCCCCATCACCGCCGCCACCTGATCGAGCACGGCGTGCAAGCAGAGTGTGTAGAGTTCGAGTCGCTCCCGCGCATCCGCGAGATGGCCACCCCAGTCTGCGGTCTCAAAACGTCCCTGCGCCCGCCGCGAGATCTCGCGGAAGGCGTCCTGGTACGCATCGAATCCGTCCCGGATGACCGCCGCAGTGTCGCGCGCGACGTCGACCGAACGCACTCGGGGGCTCGTGGCTTCCTGCATCAGGCTCCTCAGACCGTGGGCTCGAGGGTGGCAAGGACCAGGCCGCCGCGCCGTGGCTGCTCCGTAAGTCAATGTGGCACTTGCAGTCAGCCACGCCGGCGTGGCCGGATCGGGCCCCGTTGGGTTGCGGCCCGCCGGTTCCAAGTCCCCATCGGCACGCCACTTGCACCCCCCAATTGAGGTCCCGAACCATCGGAGGCATCTTGACCTCGTCGTCCCAACCGACGCCGGATGGCGTTCGGCTGCTCCACGCCCCTGTCGTAGCGCAGGCGGACATTCTCAGCCCGAACGCCCTCGCGTTTGTGGCCAGCCTGCACCGCCAGTTCGACGGGCGCCGCCAGGAGCTCCTTGCCCAGCGGGCCGAGCGGCGGGCCCTGTGGCGTGCCGGGACGCGACCGACGTTCCTCCCCGACACGGCCCACGTGCGGGCCGAGGACTGGAGCGTCGCACCTATCCCCGCGGATCTCCAGGACCGACGGGTCGAGATCACCGGCCCGGTGGACCGCAAGATGATTATCAACGCCCTCAACTCCGGCGCGTCCGTCTTCATGGCCGACTTCGAGGATTCGAACAGCCCCACGTGGCAGAACGTGGTGGAAGGCCAGGTGAACTTGCGAGACGCCGTGCGCCGGACGATCGCGTTCACCAGCCCGGAGGGGAAAGCCTACGCGCTCGATCCGGATCCCGCCGTGCTGTTCGTGCGGCCGCGGGGGTGGCATCTCGAGGAGCGACATTGCCTCGTGGACGGTGCCCCGGTATCCGGATCGCTGTTCGACTTTGGCCTGTTTCTGTTCCACAATGCCCGGGAGCAGCTGGCACGCGGCACGGGGCCGTACTTCTACCTCCCCAAGCTCGAGCACCATCTCGAGGCACGCCTCTGGAATGATGTCTTCGTGTTCGCCCAGGATGCGGTCGGCATTCCGCAGGGCTCCATTCGGGGCACGGTCCTGATCGAGAACATCTTGGCGGCCTTCCAGATGGACGAGATCCTCTGGGAGCTGCGGCATCACTCGGCGGGGCTCAACTGCGGTCGGTGGGACTACATCTTCTCGTTCATCAAGACCTTCGCCGATCAGGCGGACTTCGTGCTCCCCGATCGCAGCCAGGTGACGATGGACCGGCAGTTCCTGCGTTCGTACGTCGACCTCCTGATCCACACCTGCCACCGTCGCGGCATCCACGCGATGGGAGGAATGGCCGCACAGATTCCCATCAAGGGAGACGACGCCGCCAACGCCGCCGCGCTCGCGAAGGTCCGCCAGGACAAGGTGCGCGAGGTCGAGGCGGGACATGACGGGACGTGGGTCGCGCACCCGGGCTTGGTGCCGATCGCCAAGGCCATCTTCGACGAGTACATGCCGGAATCCAACCAGATCGCGCGCCGGCGCGATGACGTGCACGTGGAGGCGAGCGCCCTGCTCGCGGTGCCGGAGGGAACGATCACCCGCGCCGGACTGCGCCACAACGTCGATGTCGGGGTGCGCTACCTCGAGGCATGGCTGCGCGGAACGGGCTGCGTCCCCATCTACAACCTGATGGAAGATGCGGCCACCGCCGAGATCTCCCGCACGCAGGTCTGGCAATGGGTCCGCCACGGCGTGCGTCTCGCCGACGGCACGCCGGTGGACGCCACGCTCGTGGCCGCCACCGTGCACGACGTCCTTCAGAGCTTTGTGACGGAACTCGGACCGGCCTATGCCGAATCCCGGTTCCCGCTCGCCGCGCGCCTGTTTCAGGAACTCATGACCGCCCCGACGTGTCCGGAGTGGTTGACCGTCGCCGCCTACGCCCACCTCGACTGATCGGAGAAGGACCGTCTCATGCCCGCACCCGCTTTTGTTGCCGAGCTGCAGCGCCGTTGGGAAGTGGAGCCCCGCTGGCGCGGCATCACCCGCCCCTATTCCGCTGAGGATGTCTGGCGGTTGCGCGGGACCGTGGCCATCGAGCACACGCTCGCCCGCCGCGGCGCGACCCGATTGTGGCAGCTCGTGAACGAGGAGCCGTACGTCGCCGTCCTGAGTGCCGTAACCGGCAACCAGGCCATCCAGGAGGTGCGCGCCGGCCTCAAGGCGATCTACCTCTCGGGCTGGCAGGTGGCCGGAGACATGAACTCGGCGGGCGAGGTCTACCCCGACCAGAGCCTGTACCCCGCCAACAGCGCCCCCATGCTCGTCGAGCGACTGAACCGAGCGCTGCTCCGGGCCGATCAGATTCACCATCAGCGGGGGGACAACTCCGTGGACTGGGTCGTCCCGATCGTGGCCGACGCCGAAGCGGGCTTTGGCGGAATCCTCAACGGCTTCGAGTTGATGAAGCACATGATCGAGGCCGGGGCCGGCGGCGTTCACTTCGAGGATCAGCTGGCGTCGCTCAAGAAATGCGGTCATCTCGGGGGCAAGGTGTTGGTCCCCACCAGTGAGTTCATCAATAAGTTGGTGGCGGCGCGTCTGGCGGCGGACGTGTGCGGCGTCGACACCGTGCTGATTGCGCGGACGGATGCCCTGAGCGCCACCATCATCGCGAACGACATCGATCCGTACGATCGCGAGTTCCTGACGGGCGAGCGGACGCCGGAGGGCTTCGACTGCGTCCGGTGCGGGATCGAGCAGGCCATCTCGCGGGGGCTGGCCTACGCGCCCTATGCGGACCTGCTGTGGTTCGAGACCTCCAAGCCGGATCTTGCCGAGGCCCGGCAGTTCGCCGAGGCAATCCACGCCAGGTTCCCGGGCAAACTGCTGTCCTACAACTGCTCCCCGTCGTTCAACTGGAAGCGCAATCTGTCCGACAGTCAGATTGCAAGTTTCCAGCAGGATCTTGGCGCACTGGGATACAAATTCCAGTTCGTGACGTTGTCCGGATTCCACTCGCTCAACTACGCCATGTTCGAGCTGGCGACCGCCTACCGCGACCGGGGCATGGCCGCGTACTCGGAGCTCCAGGAACGCGAGTTCGCCGCCGAGGCCGCAGGGTACGAGGCGGTGAAGCACCAGCAGTTCGTGGGGGCGGGATACTTTGACGACATCACGCAGACGGTGACGCAGGGACACTCCTCGGTGCTCTCCATGCATGGGTCTACGGAGGAGGAGCAGTTCGAGAAGTAGGCGGCTCGGCGGCTCGGCGGCTACGCGGCTAGGCGGCTACGCGGTTAGGCGGTCAGCATCAGCAACGCAGTTCACGACCGCCTGGCCGCCTGACCGCCTAGCCGCCTATCTTCTCTCCATGGCCCCCCCAGCCATCTATCTCGACAACGCGGCGACGACTCCTGTCCTTCCAGAGGTGCGGGAGGCGATGCTGCCGTTCCTGTCCGCCGAGGGGTTCGGGAATCCTTCTTCGCCGCACGGTGTGGGCCGGGCGGCGCGGGCGGCGGTCGAACAGGCACGGCGCCAGGTGGCGGCTGCCGTCGGGGCAGAGCCGCCCTGGGTGTACTTCACAAGTGGCGGGACCGAGGCCGACAACCTGGCCGTCCTGGGCGGCGCACTGGCGGCCCGGGCAGCCGGGCGGCCGGTTGCTGTGGCACATTCGAGCCTCGAGCACAAGGCCGTCCACGCCGCGGCCCACGCCGTGGAGATCCTGGGCGGTTCGGTCACGGAACTGCGGGTGGACCCGGACGGGGTGGTGGACGTGGATGCACTCGACGAGGCCTTGGCATCCGGGGCCTACCTCGCCGCCGTCATGTGGGTCAACAACGAGACGGGCGTGGTCCAGCACGTGCGGACGATGGCGGAGCGCTGTGTGGATACCGGCGCATGGCTCGTCAGTGACGCGGTGCAGGCGCTTGGCAAGATGCCCTGCTCCATTGCC
>JAOUDR010000209.1 GCA_029859185.1 Gemmatimonadota bacterium | reverse complement strand
GCCCGGAGCAGGGGATCGTGTTGATCCGCAAGCAGGGGAAGCGGAGCCGGTATGCCTGAGGCCCAGTTCTACGCGACCAACGCCAAGCCCAAGGGCGCCTACACGTTGCCGAGCGAGTTCGACGGCGTCGTGAAGGAGGGCGCGCTGTATCACGCGGTGCGCGCGTACCGCAACAACCAGCGGCAGGGCAACGCCTCGACCAAGACGCGGGCGGAGGTGTCCGGCGGGAATCGGAAGCCGTGGCGGCAGAAGGGGACGGGCCGGGCGCGGCAGGGTTCCACGCGCGCCCCGAATTGGGTGGGTGGCGGGATCGCCCACGGGCCTCGGCCACGCGGCTACCGGACGGATCTGCCCCGGAAGGTCCGGCGCCTGGCACGGCAGTCGGCGCTCAACGCGCGGGCGGCCGAAGGGGCGATTCATGTGATCGAGGGGTTCACGTTCAGCGCGCCGCGGACCCGGCAGCTCGTCGAGTTGCTCGGCGCGCTGAAGCTCGCGGACAAGCACGTCCTCCTGCTGACGGCAGAGGCGGATACGAACCTCTATCTGTCGGGCCGGAACCTGCAGGACGTGCGCGTGATGCGGTATCGGGACGCGGCGTCGTACGACATCCTCTGGGCTGAGGTGCTCGTGGTGGAGCAGGCAGCCCTCGGTGGGACCCCGGGCGCAGCGCCGGACGAGGCGGCCCCCAAGCGCACCCGCAAGACCGCGACGCCCAAGAAGGCGGCGGGTCGGGCGCAGACGAAGGGTGGCACGGCTGCGGCGGCCAAGCGGACCAAGACAGCCGCGAAGGCCAAGCCGGGGACCAAGTCGAAGCGGGCGGCTCCCAAGAAGAAGAAGGACGGCGGCGATGCCTGATTTGTATCGGACGATCGTGCGGCCTCTGGTGACCGAGAAGTCGTCGGCCCAGTATGGGGCGCTGCTCGAGTACACGTTCGAGGTGCACCCCAACGCGACGAAGCCCGAAATCCGGGCCGCCATCGAGCAGCTCTTCGGTGTCCAGGTGGTGACGGTGCGGACCATGGTGCAGCGGGCCAGGCTCCGCACGAAGGGCAAGACCTCGGGCCGACGCCCGGCCTGGAAGAAGGCGCTCGTTCGACTGCGCGAGGGTGACTCCATCCCGGTGTTCGAGGGTTAGACGATGGGTGTGCGACAGTTCCGACCGACGAGTGCGGGGACGCGATTGCGGTCCGTGTCCGACTTCGCGGAGGTGACACACAGCGAGCCCGAGCGGTCGCTGATCGAGCCGCTGCGCAAGCGTGGTGGCCGCAACAACCACGGGCACGTCACGACCCGGTTTCGCGGGGGTGGGCACAAGCGCCGCTACCGCCGGATCGACTTCAAGCGCAACAAGCCCGGGATTCCGGCGCGGGTGGCGACCATCGAGTACGACCCCAACCGGACCAGCCGGATTGCGCTGCTGGTCTATGCCGACGGCGAGAAGCGGTATATGCCGCACCCGCTGGGACTGGCCGTGGGTGACGTGGTGGTGTCGGGGCCCGGGGCGGACATCCGGAACGGCAATGCGTTGCCGTTGCACGAGATCCCGCTGGGGACCACGGTGCACTGCATCGAGATCAAGCCGGGCCGGGGCGCCCAGATTTGCCGGTCCGCCGGGACCAGCGCGCAGGTGATGGCGAAAGAAGGCAAGCACGTCACGCTGCGCTTGCGCAGCGGCGAGGTGCGGATGGTGCTCGGCGTCTGCTGGGCGACGATTGGGGAGGTCGGCAACGGCGAGCACGAACTGCTGCGGGTCGGGAAGGCTGGGAAGTCCCGCTGGCTCGGCCGCCGGCCGCACGTGCGCGGCGTCGCGATGAACCCGGTCGACCATGCGCTCGGCGGTGGTGAGGGCAGAACGTCGGGCGGTCGGCCGGCCAGCTCCCCGTGGGGCAAGCCGGAAGGCCGGAAGACCCGGAAGCGGAAGAAGGCCAGCACACGGCTGATCGTGCGCGGCCGCAAGCGTGGCAAGGCCACGAAGTAGGAGCGGGGATGGCACGGAGCATCAAGAAGGGTCCGTTCGTGGAGGAGTCGCTCCTCCGCAAGATCGAGACGCTCAACGCCGCGAACGAGAAGCGGGTCCTGAAGACCTGGTCCCGCCGCTCGACGATCACGCCCGACTTCGTCGGGCACACGATCGCGGTGCACAACGGGAACAAGTTCATCCCGGTGTACGTCTCGGAGAACATGGTTGGCCACCGGCTGGGCGAGTTCGCGCCCACGCGGCTCTTCCGGGGCCATACCGGCGCCAAGGCAGCGGCGGCGGCGGCGGCCGCCGCGGCCGAGAAGAAGTAAGGAGCGACGCATGGCGGCGAGAGCGATTCAGCGCTGGGTGCGTCAGTCTCCGCGGAAGATGCGGTTGGTCATCGACCAGATCCGCGGCACCGACGTGAACTCGGCGTACGCGATGTTGAAGTTTTCGAAGAAGCGCGCGGCGAAGCAGATCGAGAAGGTCCTGCGGTCCGCCGTGGCGAATGCGGAGCAGGATGCCTTGCGAGAGAACCGGGCTTTCGATCTGGATCGGCTCACGGTCTCCTACGCCGTGGTGAACGAGGGGCCCACGTTGAAGCGCTGGACCCCGGCGGCCCACGGGCGGGCGACCCCGATTCGCAAGCGCATGAGCACCGTCGAGATCCGCGTGGCGGACAAGAGGGGGGCATAGTGGGGCAGAAGACCCATCCGTACGGGTTCCGGCTCGGGATCGTCAAGCCATGGCGTTCCCGTTGGTTCGCCCGGCGCGGCGACATGCCGGCGCTGATCGTAGAAGACGAGCTCGTCCGGCGCTATCTGAAGACCCGGCTCGGGCATGCGGCCATCTCGGACGTGCACATCGATCGTCGGCCCGGCAAGGTGGCGGTCACGATCTTCACCGGCCGGCCCGGCGTGGTCATCGGCAAGCGCGGGGCGGAGGTGGACAAGCTGCGCGACGAGCTGGCACAGCTGACCGGGAAGGAAGTCGGGATCAACGTCGAAGAGATCAAGCGTCCCGAGATCGACGCGCAGCTGGTGGCCGACAACGTCGCGCACCAGCTCGTCCAGCGGGTGTCCTTCCGGCGTGCCATGAAGCGATCGCTGCAGAGCGCGATGCGCATGGGGGCCCAGGGCATCAAGATCCGCTGTGCGGGGCGTCTCGGCGGCGCGGAAATCGCGCGGAGTGAGATCTACCGCGAGGGGCGGGTGCCGTTGCACACGCTGCGCGCGGACGTGGATTACGCGACCAGCACCGCGAAGACCACCTTCGGCACCATTGGCGTGAAGGTCTGGGTGTTCAAGGGCGAAGTGGTCGACGAGGCGCGTGGGCGCACGTACAGCACGGGAGCGTAAGCGATGCTGGCGCCAAAGCGGGTCAAGTACCGCAAGATGATGAAGGGCCGCACGCGGGGGCACGCGACGCGCGGGGCGACCGTGGCGTTCGGACACTTCGGGCTGCAGGCAACCGAGCCGGGGTGGATTTCGAACCGCCAGATCGAGGCGGCCCGCGTCACGCTGACGCGGACGATGAAGCGCGGCGGCAAGATCTGGATTCGGATCTTCCCGGACAAGCCAATTACCAAGAAGCCGGCCGAGACGCGGATGGGGAAGGGCAAAGGCAATCCGGAGGGCTGGGTCGCCGTCGTGAAGCCGGGACGGGTGATGTTTGAGCTGGAAGGCGTGACGGAGGCGGTGGCGCGGGAAGCGCTACGGCTGGCGTCGGCCAAGCTGCCGGTCGCGACGCGGTTTGTCGCGCGGGAGGACTAGAGAGGCCATGGCGCTCAACGCGGAGCAGAAGGCGCTGGACATGACGGCATTGCGCGAGCTCTCGGTTGACGAGCTGCGCACCCAGCTGACGACGTTGCGTGAGGCGCAGTTCCGCCTCCGTTTTCGGGCGGCAACCGAGGACATCTCGGCGGACAACCCGATGCGGTTCCGGACCATGCGGCGCAACATCGCGCGGATCGAGACGGTCTTGCGGGAGAGGACGCGGGCATGAGTGAGCAGACGATGGCCCGGGCGCGCCGAAAGACGCGCACCGGCCTGGTGGTGAGCGACAAGATGACGAAGACGGTCACAGTCGAGCTCACGCGGCGATTGGCCGACCCGTTGTACGGCAAGCAGGTGAAGCGTACGAAGCGGGTGGCCGCGCACGACGAGCACGGCGCGAAGGCCGGGGACCTGGTCCGGATCATGGAGACCCGCCCGCTGTCGCGGACGAAGCGCTGGCGGGTCCTTGAGATCCTCCGGCGGGCCCGATAGGGCAGAGGGGGTACCGTGGTTCAGCAGGAATCGATGCTCAAAATCGCGGACAACTCCGGCGCCCGGCGGGCGCTGGTGATCCGCGTGCTCGGCGGCAGCAAGCGGCGCTACGCGGGCCTCGGCGACATCGTCGTGGTCACGATCAAAGACGCCCTGCCCACCGGGCAGGTGAAGAAGGGGGAGATCGCCAAGGCGGTCGTCGTCCGCACGGCCAAGGAAACGCGCCGACGCGACGGGAGCTACATCCGCTTTGACGAGAACGCGGCCGTGCTCATCAACGACCAGGGCGAGCCGCGCGCGACCCGCATCTTCGGCCCGGTGGGACGGGAGCTCCGGGATCGGAAGTTCATGAAGATCGTGTCGCTCGCGCCGGAGGTGATCTAGTGAAGCCGCTCGTGTTCAAGAAGGCGCGCCGGAAGCGGACGACGACGGTGACGCGGCATCGCATGCAGATCACGAAGGGCGATCGCGTCCGGGTGCTCCGCGGCGACGACGCGGGGAAAGAGGGGCAGATCCTCCGGGTCCTGCCGAAGGTCAATCGCGTCGTCATCGAGGGTGTCAACGTGGTGAAGCGGCATCGCAAGCCGACGCGTGCGGATGAGGAGGGGGGCATCATTCGGTTCCCGGCCGCCATCCACGCGTCGAACGTGATGTTGCTCGATCCCAAGTCGAAGGCGCCGACGCGCGTGCGGCGGAAGAAGAACCAGGACGGATCGGTAGAGCGCCTGGCGGTGAAGTCAGGCCAGCCGGTCCCGAGGAATCGGTAACCATGGCGAAGACGAAGACCAAGGACGCGGCCCCCGCCGCGGCTGCGGCCCCGACTGTGCCGCCGCCGCCGCCGCGGCTGCAGGTGCATTACCTCCAGGCCGTGCGCCCGAAGCTGGCGCAGCAGTTCGACCTGCGGAATCCCAACCAGGTTCCGCGGCTCACGAAGATCGTGTTGAACGTGGGCGAGGGGGAGGCCGCGAAGAACGCGAAGCTGCTCGACGCCATCGTGGCCGAGCTGGCCCAGATCACGGGACAGCGGCCGGTGGTGACGCGGGCCAAGAAGTCGATCGCGAATTTCGGGCTGCGCGAGGGAATGGCGATTGGGGCAGCGGTGACGCTGCGCGGCGCCAAGATGTGGGAGTTTCTCGACCGGTTCGTCAACATCGCGATCCCGCGCGTCCGCGACTTCCGGGGGTTGCCGTCTCGGTCGTTCGACGGGCGGGGTAGTTATTCGCTTGGCGTCAAGGAGCAGATGATCTTCCCGGAGATCGACTACGACAAGGTCGAGAAGATCCACGGGATGAACATCACGTTCGTGACCAATGCGGGGCGGGACGACCTCGCGATGGCGCTGCTACGGGAACTGGGCATGCCGTTCCGTGGCGAGACGCCGGTCGCCGTAGGCTAGAGGAGTACACATGGCGAAGAAGTCGTGGATCGCAAAGCAAAAACGCACCCCGAAGTTCGCGGTGCGCAAGTACACCCGGTGTCAGCGGTGTGGCCGGTCACGGGCATTTCTGCAGCGATTCGGCCTCTGCCGCATTTGTTTCCGCGAGTTGGCGCTCCGGGGCGTGTTGCCGGGCGTACGTAAAGCCAGCTGGTA
>JAOUDR010000208.1 GCA_029859185.1 Gemmatimonadota bacterium | reverse complement strand
CGCGGCCTTCCACGAGGCGCACCGGACGCGGTTTGGGCACGCGGATCCGTCCCGGCCGGTGGAGGTGGTGAACGTGCGGATCGTTGGAACAGCGCTCGGCGCAACGGCGGAACGGCGGAACGGCGGAAAGAGATCTGGTGGTGCAGGTGGTCTGGAGCCGGGGACGCGGTTTGATGGGCCGGTCACCGTCCCACTCGAAGATGCGACGGTACGCATCGAGGCAGGGTGGACGGGAGCGGTACACGAATCCGGCGCCATCATCGTGGAGCAGCGATGACGCACTGCGGTCCACGGCCCACGGCAGACGGCCATCGGCTATCGGCCATCGGCAAACGGCGCCAACGGCCAGCGTGCTAGACCCCATTGACCTCGAGGTCATGGCGCACGCCTTCGCGGGGATCGCGGAGGAGATGGGCGCGGTGCTGGTCGCGAGTGCCTTCTCGCCGAACATTCGGGAGCGCCGTGATTCGTCGGCGGCGCTGTTCGACGCCGACGGGGTGATGGTCGCACAAGCCGCGCACATTCCCGTGCATTTGGGTGCCATGCCCGAGGCGGTCGCGGCGGTGCGTGCGCTGGCGCCGCATCCGGGTGACACCTTCATCTTGAACGACCCATACACGGGTGGCACCCACCTGCCCGACATCACGCTCGTACACGCCATCGCCGTGGGCGGGGTGGTCGGCGGCTACACGGTCGTGCGGGCCCATCACTCGGATGTGGGTGGCTCGCGTCCCGGCAGCATGCCGCCGGATTCCCGTACGATCTTCGAGGAAGGGATCATCCTTCCACCGACGCGCTGGGCGCGCAACGGCGCCGTCGATCAGACGGTGGAGCGTTTCGTCTTGGCGAACGTGCGCACACCGGAGATGCGCCGTGGGGATCTCGCCGCGCAGCTCGCGGCGTGCGAGCGTGGGGCCGACCGGTACCGTGCGCTCGTGGCGGAGCGCGGGCACGCGTTCGTGGTGGCGGCGGGGCGTGATCTACTCGACTATGCCGAGCGGCGGACCGTCGCAGCGCTGGCCAACGCCGTGCCGGACGGAGTGTACGAGGCGCGCGACTGGATGGAAGGCGATGGCGTGGATGATGCTGACGTCGAGCTCCGGGTCAGGGTCACCGCCAAGGGCGGGCGACTGACGTGCGATTTCGCGGGGACGGCCGGAGCCGCGCGCGGCAACGTCAACTGCCCGATCTCGGTTACCCATTCGGCGGCGTTGTTCGTGGTGCGATGCCTCGCCGCGGACGACGTGCCGACCAACGGCGGCGTCCAACGGGTGATCACGGTGCTTGCCCCGCCAGGCTGTCTCGTGAACGCCGTCTGGCCGTCGGCCGTCGCGGCGGGGAACGTCGAGACCTCGCAGCGCATCACCGATCTGTTGTTCCGAGCGCTGGAAGACGCGGCCGTGCCGGCGCAGGGGCAGGGCACGATGAACAACATCGTGTTCGGCGGCGACGGCTGGACGTACTACGAGACGCTGGGGGGCGGCCAGGGCGCGGCCGCGCGCGGGGATGGGCCGTCGGGTGTGCACGTCGGCATGTCGAACACGCGGAACACCCCCATCGAGGCGTTCGAGCTGGACCACCCCATGCGGATTCGCACGTACGCGCTGCGGCATGGATCGGGTGGGACAGGGCGGTACCGAGGGGGTGACGGAGTCGTGCGCGAGTACGAGGCGTTGGTGCCGACCGACGCGAGCGTGATCAGCGAGCGGCGGCGGCATGCGCCGCGCGGGACGCATGGCGGCGCGGACGGGGCGCCCGGGCGCAATGCCGTGAACGGAGAGACACTTAGCGGTCGCATCATGCGCGTGCTGCAGATCGGTGATGTCCTCAGGATCGAGACGCCGGGTGGAGGTGGTTGGGGCGAGGCGTGACCGGGTGGAGGGTGCGTCCCGGGCTGAGAGCCCGGGCTCGGCCGAGCAACTGCGTCCTGAAGGACGCCGCGGCCGGTTTCACCCTTCAGGGTCTGGTTGCTTGGCCGAGCCCGCACTTCAGTGCGGGACTGCCGCGCGAGCAGCCGGCAGCATTCTCGCGTGCTGCCGTCCTTCAGATCGGTTGGAACAACTCCGTGCGCGACAGCGAGAACGGTCCCGCAGCCCCAGCAGGCTGCCAACGCACCGTTTCCCACTCGATGGCCGGGAACGTCGCGTCGGGCGTCCACACCTCGACGCACCGCCGCTCCGGGTCCACGATCCAATAGGTAGAGACGCCAACTTCCTGGTAGAGCCGCCGCTTCGTGAACCGATCCGAGCGCGCGGTTGACGGGCTCAACACTTCGATAGCCAGGAGCAGCGTTCTCATCCGGGCCCAATCCAGCGTCCGGGCCTCGGCGAGGTCGACGACGAAGACGTCCGGCTGCACGAGCGTGTCGTCGGTCCATGAGATGTCTGCCGGCGAGGCGAGGACGTGCCCAACCAGTGACGTGAGAGATAGGCGTCGAGCTTGACCAGCAGACGCTTGCCGATTCCTTGGTGCCAGGCACGCGGCGCGGGGGTCACGAGCAACTCCCCGTGCACCACCTCGTAGCGCTGCCCATCGTCCGGCAGCGCGCGCACCAAGTCCGCGGTGTAGTACGTGACGGCCATGCCCATAAGGTCGGCTCGGCGTGAGGGGGATGGCAAGGGCACACCGGTGAAGGTGGAGAGGTGATCTCGAAACCTCGTCACCATTCCACCGCCGGCATGTCCCTTCGGGTCGCGTTGACCCGCCTTGACTGCCTGACCGCCTGATCGCCTAGCCGCCGCTCCTCCCCGGCGCCCCCGCCGCCTCCAGGTCCGCGTCGAGCCGCGTCAACTCGGCTTCGAGGGCTGCCAGCTCCTCCAGGATGCCGTCGAAATCAGCGTGTGCGATCTCGATGTTCCGCCGCTGCGTCGCGGTCGGTGTTTGCCGCGTGTTCCAGTGGCCGTTCGCCACCCGCCCGACCCGCCCAGAGATCGAGGGAACCGCGGGCTCGTTGAGACGTCCACGGACGCGGTCGCCGGTGAGCCTGGTCTGCAGGGCGGTCGCCCGGGCACGCAGCGAGTCCACCCGGGTGAACAACGTGACCGGTGCCCGCGGCGCCTCGAGCAGTGCCGCGCGCATGTACCGGAGCCGCTCGGCCGCGCGGTCCAACTCCTGATCGGCGATGGCCACGCGCCGTCCGAGTTCGCGCGTCTCCTGCTGGAAGGCCGCGACCTGCATGAAGTCGGTACCGGGGGGCGCGGTGGGAACCGGGTTCACTGCGAAGGTCTGTCGATCTCCCACGGACTCGACGCCGGTGCTCGTCACCAGCATCAACTCGACGCTGTACGTGCCCGGTGCCACCAGCGGGCCCTGCGGGGCGCCGGCCCACGGCGGCGTGAAGTCCGGGGTCGCGAAGCTCACCGGATCCGGCGCGGGGCGGCGCAAGTCCCAGCTTACGCGGTGGAGGCCACTCTTGGTCGCTCCCCCGACCCACCGGACGGGCTCACCAGCCGCGTCGCGCACCAGCAGCAGGACCTTCGGTCCACTCTCGACCGCTTCCTGCCGGAGCCGCTCCCAGCCGGGGAAGGGTGCGTCCTCGCCACGTTCGCGCAGCGCCCGCTCCGCGGCGCGTCGCGTGTCACGCTGGGTGGGTGGGATCGTGTCGAGGTAGTACGTGAACACGGCGCCGAATGGCGGGTTGGGCGCACGGTAGGAATCGCTGCCCAGGGTCGGCATCCCCTTGGCCTGCATCGGCTCGTTGGGCACGTACCACCACGCGTCGCGCACGGGGAACAGCGTGCTGCCGTCGGTGACAGCGCGAGCCATCACTCGCAGGGGCGTGTAGTCGTCCAGCACGTAGAACCCGCGGCCGAACGTGGCACCTACGACATCGTTGTCGCGCCGGTGGATCTTGACGTCGCGGAACGGGATCGTCGGCGCCCCGGCGAGTTTGTGCCAGTTGAGGCCGCCGTTGAGCGTGGTGTAGAGCCCGAACTCCGTGCCGAGGAACAGCAGGTCCTGGTTCACGTGGTCCTGCTGGATGGCCCAGGCGATCGTGCCCGCCGGGAGATCACCGGCGATGGACCGCCAGCTGCGGCCGCGGTCGCCGCTCACGAACACGTAGGGGCTGAAGTCGCCGGCCTTGTGATTGTCGGCGACGGCGAACACGACGTTCGCGTCGTGCTGCGACGCTTCGAGGTCGTTGATGAACGAGAGGGGCGGCACGCCCGGGAGCGCGCGGGTCACGCGCCAGGTCTGCCCGCCGTCCTCGGTCACCTGGATCATGCCGTCGTCCGAGCCCGTGAACAGCACCCCCTCCGCCACGGGCGACTCGGTGATGGCCGTGAGCGTGGCGTACTGGGACATCGCCCCGTTGTCATAGAGCGCGTCCACACTCCACACGCGTCCCATCAGCTCCAGCTCGTACCGGTTGCGGTTCGTCGTGAGATCACCGCTGATGGGTGTCCACGAGTTTCCGCGGTCGTCGCTCCGCCAGACGCGCTGCGATCCGACGTAGATCCGGTTGGCCGCGTGCGGGCTGACCAGGATGGGCGTATCCCAGTTCCACCGCTCGGGCGGGTCGCCCGGAGCCGGCTGCGGCTGGATGTCGATCAGCTCGTTGCTGCGGCGATCTACACGCCAGACGTTCCCGACCTGGGTCTCCATATACATGATGTTCGGGTCGTCGGGATCGAACGCCACACCGTAGCCGTCGGCACCCAGCGGGACGTACCAGTCCTGGTTCCGCACGCCTTCCACGTTCGTGGTGCGGGACGGGCCGAACAGCGTCCCCAGGTCCTGTGCCCCACCGAGCACGTTGTAAAAGGGTGTCGTGTTGTCGAGCGCCAGCTTGTAGAACTGCGACACGGGCAGGTTGGGGAAGTGGCGCCAGGTCTTGCCCTCGTCGAATGATTCATACAGACCGGCATCCGTCCCCACGAGCAGGTGCAGGCCGTCGTTCGGATCGATCCAGAACGCGTGGTTGTCGCTGTGCTTGGCCCAGCCGGTCTCGAGGTAGTCGAACGAGGCACCGCCGTCCCGTGTGACGTGGAGGAACACATCCATCTGGTAGACGAGGTCCGGATCGTCCGGTGACGCCTCGATCTCCTGGTAGTAGTGCGGGCCCGTGCCGCCCGAGATGTAGTCGTCGCGCCGCTCCCAGCTCTCGCCCCGGTCGCGTGACCGGTAGAATCCGCGCTCCTCTTCGTTCGCCTCGATGGTTGCATACACGAGTGACGGGTCGGCCGGCGTCACCGCGAGACCGATCTTCCCCATGTCGCCCTTCGGAAGGCCGGTCGCAATGCGGCGCCACGTGTCGCCACCGTCGGTGGACTTGTAGATGCCGGACTCGGGACCGCCACCCAGCAGCGACCAGATGTGGCGGCGCCGCTGGTAGGCAGCCGCGTACATCACGTCCGGATTCGAGGGATCGAACTCGACGTCGGTGACGCCCGTGTGCTCGCCAACCGTGAGCACCGCGGTCCACGTCGCGCCGCCGTCACTCGTCTTGTAGAGGCCGCGCTCGCCGCCCGCCGCCCACAGTGGGCCCTCGGCCGCGACGAACACGACGTTCCCGTCACGAGGATCGATGAGGATCTTGCCGATGTGCTGGGACGCGGCGAGACCCATGCGTTGCCACGTGGTACCGCCGTCCCGACTGCGATGGACACCGTCACCCCATCCCACGTGCCGCCCGCTCACGTTCTCCCCGGTGCCCACCCAGACGACCTCGGGACTGCTCGGGTCGAGTGCGACGTCGCCGATCGAGTAGGACGCTTGTTCCTCGAAGATCGGCGTCCAGGTCACCCCGGCGTTCGCCGTCTTCCACAAACCGCCGGAGCCAACTGCCACGTACCACGTGTTCGGGTTGGCAGGGTGCACGG
>JAOUDR010000207.1 GCA_029859185.1 Gemmatimonadota bacterium | reverse complement strand
TATCCACCACGGTCTCGAGGCACTCGGCGAGCACGGGGCGCGCGGCGTCAAACGGGGCGCTGTCACCGTCGAACCGGGCGAACGGGCCCGCGAACCGGAGATGAATCAGCTCGAGCGTCACCTGGAGCTTCTCGAGGAGGGCCGGCGGGTGCTGGCCGCGCACGACCGCGGCGAGCAACGCGCGCGGCCCCGCCTCGACCAGGACCGTGACGTCCCCGACGCTGAAGGTGCGGAGGCCCCCGTCGGCTCGCGGCTCGAAGGAGTCCCCCACGAAGTCCCGGATCGCCGTGAGCATCCCGGAGATCACGTCGGCGTCCGGCGCCGCGAGATCGGGGGCGGTCACGTGTGACAGCAGCAAGCCGCTCTCGGCCTCGATCAGGTACACCTGCTCCACGCGATAGACCAGCGCGTGCTTCATGACGATCTGCCCATAGGGCACGCCACTCCGCCATGCCTCGATCCGCCACTTGAGCCCGCGGATGGAGAGACTCGATTCGAGCGACCGGTTGATGGTGGTGACGAGTCCCGCGATCGCCTCGGTGATGGCCTTGCGGATGGCGGGGCCGAGGGCCGGGTAGATCGCATCCGCGATCTGCTGCGGGTTGCGCCGGACCGACTCGCTGAACGCGGTTTCGAGGGTTGGGCCCAGCGCGCGGGCCAGCCGATCGTCCTGGCCGGCGCGGAGCGCGATGGCCTCCGGCAGGGATGCCGCCAACTCCTCGGCAGTCACGCCGAGGGCGTCCAGGCGCCGCCGCAGCTCGGCGATCTCGTGCTGCTCCGGGGACAGCAGTAACGCGCGGAGCGCCGCGAAGTCCTCGGCGGTCGCCGGATCCGGGGTGGTGACCGGGGCGGCCTCGCCGTCGGTCGAATCGGGGGTGTCGTTCATGCCGAGTGGATCACGACTCCGTGGGCGCCTGCAGCTCCTCGCTGAGCTTAACCGCCACGTCGGAGAAGATCGCCAGCAAGGACGAGATGTCGGCTTTCTCGGTCCGGAGGGACTGCTCGGTCTTGCCCAGCTCGGCCGTCAGCGTGTCCCCAAGCCGCCTGAGCTCCGCCGCCGACTCACGCTGCTGCTCGAGCAGTTGCGACCGGAGATCGGCGTCGGCACTGCTGGTGGCCTGATCGAGCTGTGCCAACCGCTTGTCGACAGCCTTGAGGCTCTCCTTCAACTCCGACCCCAGCGCTTTGAGATCGTCGGCGCGCTTGGTTCGCTCGACCTTGATCTTCTCCCCGAGGGCCTCGAGCTCCTTCCGGGTGAACGCCTCGAGGCCGGTGAGGGTCTTTTCGATCCCAGCGCGCATGGTCTGCTGCTCGCGGGCAAGCCGTTCCTCCATGCGGGCGATCCTGCCCTCGACGGCGCGCATGTGACCGCCAAAGAGGATGTCGCGCACCTTGTCCAGGTTCTCGGGGGCCTCGCCCAAAGCAGCGTCGGCGCTGTCGGCGGCGGATTTGCTGGTCTTTTTCGGGCTCATAGTCGATCTGTCAGGAAAGGGCGGGGTGGGAACTTGACCGGTCCTGACACCTGGGTCAAGCACGCCTGATGGTGATCCTGGTCCGCGGATGCCTTGGAACGACGAACGTCGCGCTCGCCTATGCGTGGCTACGAGCCGTAGTACAGCTCGATCTCATAGGGGTGCGGCCGCACCTGGACCTCGCGCTCTTCGGCGCGCCGCTTCGCAATCCAACGGTCGAGCAACTCGCTCGTGAATGCCCCATCGGCGACGAGGAAGGTCTGGTCCGCTTCGAGCCCACGCAGTGCCTGGCCGAGCGAGGTGGGCAGCGCGCGGATCTCGGCCCGGCGCTCCGGTGGCCAAGCGAAGATATCGTCGTCCACCGGGCCGAATCCGAGGGCCGTCGGGTCGAGGCGTTGACGGATGCCGTCGAGCCCCGCAAGCAGCTGTGCGGCGATGGAGAGGTAGGGGTTGCCCATCGCGTCGGGGGTGCGGAATTCCAGGCGCGTGCTTTCGGGCCGGTCGGCATATTTGGGGATGCGGATGGCCGCACTGCGGTTCGCAAGAGAGAAGAAGGCACTGACGGGCGCTTCGAAGCCCGGGACGAGGCGGCGGTACGAATTGGTGGAGGGGTTGGTGAGCCCCATGACGGCGGCCCCGTGCGTGAGCAGGCCCGCGATGTACTGGAGCGCGGTCGCGCTGAGGTGGGCGTATCCGCCGGCGTCGTGGAAGGCGTTGGCGGGGCCCTTCCACAGGCATTGGTGGCAGTGCATCCCCGAACCCGCCTCGCCATGCAGCGGCTTGGGCAGGAACGTCGCGGTGAGTCCCAGTTCGAGCGCGGTCATCCGCACGGCGTACTTGACGAGCATCACCGCGTCGGCCGCCTGCATGGCGGGCAGCAGGGGAATCTCGATCTCGCACTGGCCCGGTCCACCAACCTCGTGGTGGTGGTACTTGACCTCGATGCCCATGCCCTCGAGGGCCAGCGTGATGCGCGTGCGCGCGCCGTCCAGCCGGTCGAACGGCGGCGCGGCATGATACCCGCCGTGGGCCGAGAGCAGATACCCGCTGCCAGGCTCACTGCGACGCCAAGCTCCCTCCGCCGACTCCACGCGGTACGAGGCGACCTGCATGCCATTCTCGATCGTCACCGAGTCGAACAGGTAGAACTCGAACTCCGGCCCCCACATGCTGCGGTCGGCCACGCCGCTTTCCCGCAGCGCGGCCTCGGCGTGCCGGGCAACGAGCCGCGGATCGTAATGGGACGGCTCCCGGGTGCCCGCCTCGTACGCCTGGCAGATGAACGCGAGGGTGGGGACACTGGCCCAGGGATCCACGAAACCCGCGGCGAGGTCCGGCACCAGCGTCATGTCTCCGGCCTTGACCGACTTGATACCCAGGGCCGAGCCGTCGAACCCGATGCCACGCTCGATGACGGTGGGGCCGAGCCGGATGGCCGGCATGCTCACGTGATGCCACTGCCCCCAGAGCCCGCAGAACCGGAGATCCACCATCTGGATGCCGTGGTCCCGAATGAACGAGCTGACGTCGGACAAGTCGGTGAACTGCAGCATGGTGGAGCCCCCGATGGCGATTGCGGGTGTGGCGAACCTTGCGTGGAAGGTGCGCACGGTCTATGAAAGAGGTCGTAAACGGGACGTGAAGTCTCTCTTCATGTGGCACCAAGCCGGAGGAATGGATGCGCGCGCGATGGTGGGGGATCGGTCTCACGGCCGTGGTGATGCTGCACCCAGGAGTGGTCGAGGCCCAGGAGGCGGGCGACCTCCGGGCTGGCTACGTCAAGCGTGAAGTGATGATCACCATGCGGGACGGCGTCCGCCTATTCACCTCCATCTACATGCCCGGCGACTCGGCGCGGACCTACCCGATCTTGCTGCGCCGCACGCCATACTCGTGCTCACCGTATGGCACTGACGCCGGCCCCGACCTCGGACGCCAAGCGGCCCGGTACGTGAGCGCGCGCTACATCCTCGTGTGCCAGGACGTGCGGGGCCGGTACCTGTCCGAAGGGGACTATGCCAACGTGCGACCGTACCTGCCGGTGAAGCGCGGCAACCAGGATGTCGACGAGACGACCGACACCTACGACACGGTCGACTGGTTGGTCCGCAATCTGGCGGCGAGCAACGGTCGGGTAGGGATCAGCGGTATCTCGTACCCCGGCTTCTACGCCTGGATGGGAACGATCGATGCCCATCCGGCGGTCAAGGCCACGTCGCCGCAGGCCCCGGTCTCCAAATGGATGGGGGGCGACGACTTCTACCACAATGGTGCCCTGCTGCTCTCGCATGCGTTCGATTTCTACGCGGGGTTCGGGCGGGTGCGGCCAGCGCCCACGGCCGACCGCGGTCAGCGGTTCGATCACGGCACGCCGGACGGGTATGCGTTCTTCCTGCGGATGGGACCGCTCGCGAACGCCAATGCACGCTACTTCCACGGGGAGATGCCGTTCTGGGACACCCTGACGATCAACGATCAGTGGAATGCGTATTGGGCCGCCCGGAATGTGCTGCCGCATCTCCGGAACACCCGGCCCGCGACACTCGTGGTGGGCGGGTGGTTCGACACGGAGAACCTGTTCGGCGCGCTCAACTCCTATGCGGCCAACGAGCGGCAGTCACCGAACGCATCTAACCGGCTGGTGATGGGCCCGTGGTACCACGGTGAGTGGAACAACGACGCCGGCGAAGCCCTCGGCGCGATGGGGTGGGGTGCGGCCACGTCGGCGTTCTACACGGACAGCATCGAAGGGCCGTTCTTCGACCACTATCTCCTGGACGGGCCCGCGCCGAATCTCGCCGAGGCGACGGTCTTCAATACGGGGGCGAAGCAGTGGGCGCGGTTCGACGCCTGGCCCCCGAAGGGGACGACGGCTCGGCGGCTGATGCTTGAGGCGGAGGGGCGGTTGCGGCTCGATGGGCGCGACGGTAGCTCCGGAACCGCCTCGTCCGCCTCGTCCGCCTCGTCCGCCTCGTCCGCCTCGTCCGCCTCGTCCGCCTCGTCCGCCTCGTCCGCCCCGTCCGCCCCGTCCGCCCCGTCCGCCCCGTCCGCCCCGTCCGCCGAGTATGACGAGTACACGCACGATCCCGCCAAGCCGGTGCCCTACACGAACGCGATCGTTCACTGGTACGACCGCGCGTTCATGCTCGAGGATCAGCGGTTCGCGGCACGCCGGCCGGACGTGCTCGTCTACCAGACGGAGCCCCTGACCGCGGACGTGACGATCGCGGGGCCGACGCAGGTGCACCTCACGGTCTCCACGTCGGGCACGGACGCGGACTGGATCGTGAAGGTCATTGATGTGTTCCCGGACGACGCGGGCGGCCCGACGACGCGGGCCCGCGACGATGACACGCCGCGCCTGGGCGGATACCAGATGCTGGTGCGTGGAGACGTGTTGCGCGGCAAGTTCCGCAACGGGCTGGATCGGCCCGAGCGGTTCAGCCCGAACGTGCCGACGGACCTCCGCTTCACGCTCCAGGATGCGTTTCACACGTTCCAGGCGGGACACCGGATCATGATCCAGGTGCAGAGCTCGTGGTTCCCCATGGTGGACCTGAACCCCGGGGTCTTTATGCACCTCATCGAGGCGAGCGCCGGTGATTTTCGGAAGACCACGCAGCGGGTGTATCGTTCGGCGGAACGACCGTCCTATGTCGAGCTGACCGTGCTGCCGTAGCCGGCGGTTGCGATTGCCCACTCGAGTGGGCGGAGGGTGGCCGAGGGTGTGAGCCACGTCCGGGACTCGTCGCGCCGTCCCAGCGTGGTGAGCGCCTGCGCGCGGAGGAGGCGCTCGGCCACGAGACCGCATTGCGGGATCTCACCGGCCAGATGGATCCACGGACCCAGTTCGATGCCCTGCACCAGTGCTACGGCCTGCTCGGCTGCGCCACCGTCGAGCGCCATGCGGGCCTCGAGGCCGGCCGCGAGGGCCTGGGGGAGTGACGCGGCCCACGGGGGCGCCGTCACCGCGCCGCACGTTCGGGCACAGGCGGCGGCCTGCTCACGGTCGCCGCGGGCCAGGAGGAGCAGCCCCAGACTGTGTTGCGTGGTGAGCGGGCGGAGCGCGGCCGCGGTGTTCGTGCCGGTCACCACACCCGCCGTGTCACGGGCGCGGAGCCGTTCCACGAGCGTGTCCGAAGTGAACGGCGCGCCGTCGGGCAGCGTGGCAATGAACGCCTCGTGGTCGAGTGCCACGTCGGCATCAAACTGGGCGGCGCGGGTCAGCGCGGCCCAGGTCTTGGCTCCCGTGCGGCGCGCCGCCGCGGCGTGCGCCGCCAGCAGTGAGGCCCATGGGCCGGAGGCCGCGGGCGCGGCGGCGAGTGGGAACGCGGCACCGAGGATCTGGAGGGCG
>JAOUDR010000206.1 GCA_029859185.1 Gemmatimonadota bacterium | reverse complement strand
TTCGCCAAACGGCGACAGACCGCCGTGCCGCGGGGCGTCCGTCGACGCATCGGCCCAGTCGGTGGTCGCGGAATGCGTGAGCGTCATGTACCGCACGCCGTCCCGGTAGAACGCCCGCAGCAAGCCCAGGGAGTTCTCGATCATGTAGCCGCCCTCGAGACCGAGGAGCGACCCGATCTTGCCGGCCCGATGGATGCGGAGGATGTCGTCGGCCGTGCCCGCCATCTCGAAGACGTCGGGATAGCGCGCCACCATCCGATGGACGATGTCCCCTTCCTCCATGCCCATCCGCCCCGCGCCGCGATGCTCCAACTCTGGCGGCGTGTACGTGGACCAGAACTGCGCGCCGACGAGTCCCGCCCGCAGCCGCGGAATGTCGGTCATCATGTCGGTCGGTTGCGCGATGTCCACGGAATCGAAGCTCAGCCAGCGCGCCCGCATCTCCCACGGCAGATCGTTGTGCCCGTCGATCAGCGGGACCTCGCGCATGAGGGCCTTGGCGCGTTCGAGGGCGGCGTCCGGCTGAGCGCTGACGGTCGCGGCGGTCAGGAAGGTCAGGGCGGTCAAGGCGGTCAAGGCGGTCAAGGCGGTCCACACGGTGGTCGATAGACGGGCAACGTTGTTCATGAACGATCCTGGGGTGAGGGCTCCTCGGAGAATCCGGCGCACGACAGCACCGGGAGCCGAGGGTACTTCGGGAAATCCGTATCGCGCGCAGACAACTGGCACATCAGGAATGTCGCGCCGCGTGTGCTGGCCACGACCCGATGATGCCGGCAGCGGGTGCACAGACCCGCTGGCGGTCTCTCAAACGTGCGGTCGCGCCCCTCCCGTGGCAAGATTAGATTCGTCTCCCATGACGGTGTTTCAGTGTGCGCGTTGCGGGGGAACCGACCCGCGCTTGGCCGGACCACCGATGCCCGGCCCGCTTGGCGCACAGGTCTTCGAACGCGCGTGCGCCGATTGCTGGCAGGCCTGGCTGCAACATCAGACGGCGCTGATCAACCACTACGGTCTCAACCTCCGGGATCCCCAAGCCCGGCAATTCCTGACCCAGCAGACCGAGGCATTCCTGTTTGCCCCGAAGCCGGAAGGCAGCTGACCCGACCGTCATCTCCCTTGAGGTGAACGGCGAGCCGACCCAGGTCGCGTTCGCGCCCCACAAGACCTTGCTCGAAGTCCTGCGTGAGGATCTTGGTCTCACGGGCACGAAGCACGGGTGCGAGCTCGGCGAGTGCGGGACATGCACCGTGCTCCTCGACGAGATACCCGTCCTCTCCTGCCTGGTCCTCGCCCAGGCCTGTGACGGCCGGCGCGTGCGCACCGTCGAGGGGATGGCAACCGGCGAGGGTCTCCACCCGCTCCAGGAGACGTTCGCCGACCTGGGCGCGGCCCAGTGCGGCTACTGCACGCCGGGCTTCCTGCTCACCGCCGAAGCACTGCTCGCCGCGATCCCCACCCCTTCCCGGGACCAGATCCGCGAAGCGCTCGCCGGGAATCTGTGTCGGT
This sequence comes from Gemmatimonadota bacterium, assembly GCA_029859185.1. Taxonomy (GTDB): domain Bacteria; phylum Gemmatimonadota; class Gemmatimonadetes; order Gemmatimonadales; family GWC2-71-9; genus JAOTWJ01. Next base: position 4,341 of record JAOUDR010000206.1, on the reverse strand, counting down.
GCACGGGATATCTCAAAATTTACGAAGCCGTCGAGCTTGCCGCCGCGCGGATGCGGGGAGAGGACGCCCAGCCACGGCCGGAGACGATCCATGGGCGATAGACCCCGGGATCGCCGCTCCGACCATGACCGGCCCGCCGGCTCGCCGGCCCGCCGGCCCGGCGACCTGCGCGTCGTCGGTACCGCACACCGACGTATCGACGCGGTCGGAAAGGTCACCGGACGGACGCAGTACGCGGACGACCTCGCGCTTCCGCGCATGCTGCACGCCAAGCTCCTCCGGAGCCCGCACGCCCACGCCCGCATCGCCCAGGTCGATGTGAGCCGTGCGCTGGCGCTCGACGGCGTGCATGCCGTGCTCACCGGCGCGGACCTTCCGACCCCCTTCGGTATCCTTCCCGTCAGCCAGGATGAGCACGCGCTCTGTCCCGATCGGGTGCGCTTCGTGGGTGACCCGGTGGCGGCAGTGGCGGCGACCACGGAGGAGATCGCGGCGGCCGCGGTCGACCTGATTGCCGTGGAGTACGAGCCGTTGTCCGTGGTCGGTGATCCCGCCGAGGCCATCGCCGGCGACGCGCCCCTGATTCACGACTACGGCGACGCCGGGAACCTCCACAAGCTGGTGAACCTCGAATTCGGCGACGTCGAGGAGGGATTCGCGGCGGCACATCACGTGCGGGAGGATCTCTACTTCTACGGCGGGAATACGCACCTCGCGATGGAGCAGCACGCGTCGCTCGCCGAGTGGACGCCCGACGGACGGCTCACCCTGTGGTCGTCCACGCAGACCCCGCACTATGTCCACCGTGCGCTGGCCAGGGTCCTGGAGCTGCCGCCCGGACGGATCCGGGTGGTTGCCACGCCCAACGGCGGCGGCTTCGGCGGGAAGAGCGATCCCTTCAATCACGAAATCGTCGTCGCCAAGCTCGCGATGCTGACGGGACGACCGGTCAAGATCGCGCTCACGCGGGAAGAGGTGTTCTACTGCCACCGCGGGCGCCACCCCACGCTGATGTGGGTGAAGTCCGGCGTGGCCCGCGATGGGAAGCTGCTCGGCCTCCACTTCCGCACGCTGCTCGACGGCGGTGGCTACGGGTCGTACGGGGTGGCGAGCACGTACTACACGGGCGCGTTGCAGACCGTGACCTATCAGGTGGAGCGCTACAAGTTCGAGGGCGCCCGCGCGTTCACCAACAAGCCGCCCTGCGGCCCGAAACGCGGCCATGGCACGCCCCAACCGCGGTTTGCGCTCGAAGTGCAGATGGACAAGATCGCGACCGATCTCGGGCTCGACCCCGCCGAGCTGCGGTTGCGCCACCTCGTCACCGCCGACACGATCACCGCCAACTGGCTCCGCGTCGGATCGATGGGGCTCGGCGCATGCATCGCGAAAGTGGTGGATGCGTCAGGCTGGCGGACGCGTCGCGGAACCCTGCCCTACGGCCGTGGCCTCGGCCTCGCCTGCTCGAGCTACATCAGTGGCGCGGGGCTACCGATCTACTGGAACGACATGCCCCACTCCGGCGTGCAACTCAAATGCGACCGCGGGGGCGGCGTTACCGTGTTCTGCGGCTCGACCGACATCGGCCAGGGCTCGGACGGCATCCTCGCGACCATCGTGAGCGAGGTGCTGGGGGTGCCACTCGGCGAGATCACGGTCGTCAGCGCCGACACGGATCTCACCCCGGTGGATCTGGGCAGCTATTCGAGCCGTGTCACGCTGATGAGCGGCAACGCGGCCATCCAGGCGGCCGAACGCGCCCGGGACATCATCTCCCAACACGCCGCCGAGAAGCTCCAGGTGCCCGCCGAACGTCTCGTGTTCGCCGAGGGACGCGTGTTCGACGCCGCGGACCCCGACGTCTGGCTTTCCTTCGCCGAAGCGGTACAAGGCGCGGAGGCACGGACGGGGACCGTCGGGACGGTCGGCTCCTACACGCCGCCGGCCTCGCCCGGGCGGTACCGTGGTGCGGGGGTCGGACCGTCACCGGCCTACTCGTATTCGGCCGCCGTGGTCGAGGTCGAGGTGGACCCCGACACCGGGATCATCCGGGTCCCCAAGGCCTGGGTCGCCCACGACATCGGTCAGTGCATCAATCCCGCGATGGTGATGGGCCAGGTCGAAGGCAGCGTGTACATGGGCCTCGGCGAGGCGCTGATGGAAGAGATGGTCTACCGCGAGAATCGCGGCCTCGTGCACAAGATTCCGAGCATGCTCGAGTACAAGAGCCCCACGACACTCGAGATGTGCGACGTGGAGACCCATCTCGTGGCCGACCCCGACCCGAACGGGCCGTTCGGCGCCAAGGAGGTCGGCCAGGGACCGTTGCTCCCCATTCCACCCGCGATTGCGAACGCCGTGTTCGACGCCGTGGGCGTGCGGGTGGACGAGGTGCCCATCAGCCCCGAGAAGGTGCTCCGAGCCCTCAAGGACAAGGCCCGGGGCGGCCCGGGGCGCACCGGCCCGACGGCCTTCCCCGACATCCCGTGGCCCGAGCCGATTCGCGTACCGACGCCATGGGAGGGGGGGGACGGGAAGGCCCTGAAGCACGACGCAGCGGGGCGGCGCGGCAGGGCGGCAGACCAATCCGCTGCCGCGCTGCCGCGCTCCGGCGCTGCCTCACACCCTGAGCGGCAGCACTAGATGCTCCGCCTTCCGAGTTTCACCTATCTCGCGCCAAAGACGCTCAAGCAGGCGCTGCAGTGGAAACACGATGCCGGCCCTGAGGGCATGTACGTGGCGGGGGGAACGGATCTCTATCCCAACATGAAGCGCCGGCACCAGGATCCGAAGGTCGTGATCTCACTCGCGGGCGTGAAGGCGCTGCGGCGGAAGCCGGCAGAACGGCGGAACGGCGGAACGGCGGACGCTGGCCTCGCTCTCGCTGCCGGAATGACTCTCACGGAGATCACGGAGCATCGGAAGCTGCGGAGGCGATACCCGGTGGTAACGCGGGGCGCGGAGTTGATCAGCACGCCGTTGCTGCGCAACATGGGCACCCTCGGTGGCAACCTGTGTCTCGACACGCGCTGCACGTACTACAACCAGTCGTACGAGTGGCGGAAGGCCATCGACTTCTGCATGAAGAAGGACGGTGCCATCTGCTGGGTGGCGCCGTCGAGCCCGCGCTGTTGGGCCGTACAGTCATCGGACCTCGCGCCCGTCATGGTGGCGCTCGATGCGCAACTCCACCTGGTGGGACGAGCCGCGGACCGCACGATCTCGGCTGCCGCGTTCTATCACAACGACGGCATCGCCTATCTGACCAAGCAGCCGGACGAGGTGCTTACGGAGATCCGCCTGCCGGCCCCGAATGGGTGGGACGCGACATATCACAAGCTGCGACGCCGGGGCACCTTCGACTTCCCCGTGCTCGGCGTGGCGATTTGGGTGCGGTGGGACGCGGCGCGGGTGGACGACGCCCGCATCGTCCTCGGAGGCGTCGCGAGCTGGCCGCAGGCTGTCCCCGAGGCGGCCGAGGCGGTGCGCGGCACGCAACTGGAGGACGCAGCCATCGAAGCCGCCGCCACGGCCGCCTTCAGACCTTCGAAGCCGATGGACAACACCGACTTCGCACTCGCCTGGCGCAAGGAGATGACGCGGGTCTACGTGCGCCGCGCACTCGAGGAACTGCGCGACCGCCACGCCACGCGACGGCCCTGACCGGTCACCCGGGGTATCATGACGAGCACTCACAGTCTCCGTGACCGTATCGTCGGCATCGACCTCACCGTCCCACTGTTGGACGGGACGACCGTGCCGTACCTCAACCTCGACAACGCCGCAAGCACCCCGTCCTTGCGTGGCGTCCTCGAGGCCGTCGAGCGGTTCCTGCCCTACTACTCGAGCGTGCACCGGGGAACGGGGTTCAAGTCGCGGCTGTCCACCGCGGCGTACGATCACGCACACGAGATCGTGGCGGCATTCGTCGGTGCGGATCCGTCCGCCAACACCGTGATCTTCGGGAAGAACACGACCGAAGCGGTCAACAAGTTGTCCTATCGGCTGCCACTGGGTCCCGACAGCGTCGTCATCACGACGGTCATGGAGCATCATTCCAACGATCTACCGTGGCGTCGTGCGGCGCAGGTCGTCCACGTGCGCGCCACGCCCGACGGTCGTCTCGATGAAGACGATTTCGACCGGCAGTTGGCCGCGTACGGCAACCGCGTCGCCCTCGTGACGGTCAGTGGGGCATCCAACGTCAGCGGGTACGTCCAGCCCATCCACCGCCTCGCCCGCAAGGCACACGCTGCGGGTGCGCGCATCCTCGCGGACGTGGCACAGATGGCGCCGCACCGCGCCGTGGATATGCGCCCACAAGATGACCCGGAGCACCTC
>JAOUDR010000205.1 GCA_029859185.1 Gemmatimonadota bacterium | reverse complement strand
CCGGCAGCACGGCGGGGTCCATGCGGTCTTTGCCCCAGAGCGGATTGGCCGCATGCACCGTGGGAATCACCGAGAAGTTGTAGACCGGGGGCGGTGAGTCCGTGGCCCACTCGAGTGTCGGCGCGTTCCAGGGATTCGCGCCCGGCGCGGCACCCCGGCGGCTCGCAATCACGTTCGCGAGGAACACCAGGAGCGCGACGCCGGTGAGCAGGGCCCCCACGGTGGAGATCAGGTTGAACGTGTCCACGCCCAACTCGGGGCCGTAGGTGTAGATCCGTCGCGGCATGCCGAGCAAGCCGCTGAAGTGCATCGGGAAGAACGTCAGGTTCATGCCGATGAACATCAGCCAGAAGTGCAGCTTGCCAAGCCCCTCGCGCAACGTGTGTCCGAAGATCTTCGGCCACCAGTAGTACATGCCGGCGAACAGGCCGAAGATGGCCCCACCGAACAGCACGTAGTGGAAGTGCGCCACCACGAAATACGTGTCGGTCTGTTGCAGGTCGGCGGGGGGCGACGAGTGCATCACACCCGACAGGCCGCCGATGACGAACAGCGAGATGAAGCCGATGGCAAACAACATCGGAGCGGCGAACGTGATCCGGCCACCCCACATCGTGGCGATCCAGTTGAAGATCTTCACGCCCGTCGGGACCGCGATGAGCATGGTGGAGGCCGAGAACACGGAGTCCGCGATCGGCCCGAGGCCCGTCGAGAACATGTGGTGCGCCCAGACGCCCCAGCCGACGACGCCGATCAGCACGCCGGAATACACCACGACGGCGTAGCCGAACAGCGGCTTCCGCGAGAACGTCGGGAGTACCTCCGAGACGATCCCCATGGCCGGGAGGATGAGGATGTAGACCTCGGGGTGTCCGAACAGCCAGAAGAGGTGCTGCCAGAGCAGCACGTCCCCCCCGGCGGACACCCGGTAGAAGTTCGTGCCGAAGACGCGGTCGAACATCAGGAAGACGAGCCCGATGGTGATCACCGGGAACGCCGTGACGATCAGGAACTGCGTCACGAAGCTCATCCACGTGAACACGGGCATCCGCATGAGCTTCATGCCCGGCGCGCGGAGGTTGATGATCGTCGTGATGAAGTTGAAGCCGGCCGCGAGGGACGCGATCCCGAGGATCTGAAGGCCCAGAACCCAGAAGTCGATGTTGGGGCCGGGCGAGTACTGGGTGGACGTCAGGTTGGCGTACCCGAACCACCCCCCGTTGGGCGCGACGCTCAGTGCGTCGCTGCCGAGTAGGGGGCCCACGAAGAAGCTCGCGTTCATGAACAGCCCGCCCAACAGGAACACCCAGTAGCTGAACGCGTTCAGCCGCGGGAACGCCACGTCGCGCGCGCCGATCTGGAGCGGGATGATGAAGTTGAAGAACGCCGCTGACAGCGGCATGATGGCCAGGAAGACCATCGTCGTCCCGTGCATCGTGAACAACTGGTTGTAGAACTCCGCGCTCACGAGCGTGTTGCCGGGCGCGCCGAGCTGGAGGCGGATGACCAGGGCCTCGAGCCCGCCCACCAGGAAGAAGAAGAACGCGGTGACCCCGTACAGGATCCCGATCCGTTTGTGGTCGGTCGTGGTGACCCAACTCCACAAGCCGGCGGGCGCCGTTGGCACGGCGGTCTCGGAATGCGGCATCGCAGTGGTCGCCATGGCCCTAGTTCCTGCTCTGGAGATACGCGACGAGCGCCGCGATCTCGTCATCGGTGAGATCGATCTTGGGCATCAAGCTCCCGGGCTTCTCCGCCACCGGATCCCGGAGCCAGCGCGCCACGCCGGCCGAGTCGTTCGGCAGGAGACCGGACGCGATGGTGGTCCGGCTGCCCACGTGCGACAGGTTCGGTCCCGCCACGCCACCCGACACGCCGGCCATGGTGTGGCACACGATGCACGAGTGGTTGGCCGGATCCCGGATCTTCTTGAACGCGGCCTCTCCCGCCAGGATCATCGCCTGGGCGGAATCGACCGCCACCGGGGCCGCGGTCTGGTGCGCCACCCACGCATCGAAGGCCTGCGGGGTGTCCACCATCACCCGAAGCCGCATGTTGGCGTGGGACGGACCGCAGAACTCGGCGCACTGGCCGAGGTAGGTTCCCACAGAGTCCGGGGTGAACACCAGTCGCGTGATCCGGCCCGGCATGGCGTCCCGCTTGCCGGAGAGCTTCGGCGCCCAGAACGAGTGGATCACGTCCGCCGACGAGATGGCCAGGGCCACCGGCCGGCCCTGGGGCAGGTGCAGCTCATTGGCGGTGACGACGCCCAGTTCCGGATAGCGGTACTCCCACCACCACTGGTGCCCAATCACCTCGATCTGGACCGCCCCGGACGGCGCGTCGCCAGCTACCTGGAAGATCGTCTTGATCGTCGGGATGGCGATGGCCACGAGGATCGCCGCCGGTGCCAACGTCCACGCGATCTCGACGGCCGTGTTCCCATGGATCTGCTTGGCCTCAGCGGCACCCGGACGGTTCCTGAACCGGATGATGGTCACGATCAGGGCCGTCTGCACCACGACGAACACGGCCACGGCCCACCAGAAGATCTGGCGGTAGAGCGCGTCGATCGCGCGACCGGTGTCCGAGGTGGGATGCAGCGTGGACTGGGGATACGGGTCCCCGCTGCACGCCGCGATCACCAAGGGCGCAAGCAGCACGAGACCAACCCCCCAGGGGGCCGCACGGAAACGACGAAGCAAAGCTCTGGCCATTCCTCGCTCGAGCAACGGTGGATACTGGATGGCGAATTGTCGGAGCGCGCCGGGCATGGCGGCGCGAACGTGCAAACGTAGTCGGGGGGGATTGGTAGGTCAATCGGGTTCAACTCTAATCCCGACTAGAACTTCCCCCTTTTCGCCCCCCTTCGGCGCCGGTGGGGATTCTCCGCCATGGCTGGACGCATCTTCCGGTGTGACTTAGGATTCCAGATGCTCGAAGAGATCAAGAAGCAACTGCAGGCCGAGGTCGAGGAGCTCAACTACGAGCTCACGGTGACCCTCCCGGCGACGCTCAAGCGGGCCATCCAGAACGGAGACCTGCGTGAGAACGGGGATTATCATGCTGCCCTCGAGCGGCAGCAGATCGTCGGTGCGCGGCTCAGCCAGCTCCGTGGCCGGCTCGGGAAGCTCTCCCAGATCGACCTGACCAAGGTGCCGCGCGGCCAAGTGGGGCTGGGGTCCCGGGTCAAGGTCAAGGATCTCGACACCGGCGGCTCCGAGGAGCTGGAGCTCGTGATCCCGGAGAACATGGACTTCGACCGGGGCCATATCTCGGTCTCCTCGCCGCTCGGTCGCGGGCTGGTGGACCGCAAGGTGGGGGACGTCGCGGAGATCCAACTCCCCGCCGGCACGCGCAAGCTCAAGATTCTCACGCTCCGCACCCTGCACGACCAGATCGCCGACACCGCGAGTGACGCCAAGCGCTGAGCCGGCCACGCCCGACCCGGTCGGGGCCCTGCACACAACCCATCTCACGGTTCCGCGGACGGCCCGGGTCGTCACGGCCGGTGCGTTGCCCGCGCGCGCCCGCCGCATCTGGTACGCACTGCACGGCTACGGCCAGCTGGCCTCCCGTTTTGCCAATGATCTGCTTCCCCTCGCGGGAGCTGACCACCTCGTGGTGCCGGAAGGGCTCTCGCGCTTCTACCTGCGGGGCGAAGCTGGAGGGATCGGCGCCTCCTGGATGACCCGTGAAGACCGCGAGGTCGAGATCCAGGACCACGTGCGCTATCTCGACGCGGTGCACGCGCACCTCACCCCACCACCCGAAACGCCCGTCCGCGTCCTCGGCTTCTCCCAGGGGGCTGCGACGGCCTGCCGCTGGGCCGCCTACGGCGGCCTCCAGCCCGAACAGGTGGTCCTCTGGGGCGGCGGCGTCCCACCCGATCTCGATTGGGACCGCGCTAGCGACCGGATGCGTGGCATCCGGTTCACGCTCGTGACCGGCACGTCGGACCCGTTCATGCCCCGGGACGCCGTGGATCGCTCCGCGGGGATCCTGCGAGGTCACGGGATCACCCCGGACGTCGTCTGGTTTGCCGGTGGTCACCATTTCGAGAGCGGGATCCTGAAGGAACTCGCCTAGCACCTCCTCCCGCTCCTCCCGCTCCAGGTCCCTCCGCTTCAGGGGAGGAGGGGGAGGAGCGGGAGCACATGAGCCCTTGTATCAATGACCCACAGTCATTAAATAAATGACCATGGGACAGCTAAAGGGCCGGCGAGCTCGGTCTCCCGAGGCGAAGACGGCACGTCGCGGCCAGATCCTGGAAGCGGCACAGCGACTCCTGACTGACGCCGATCTGGGCGGCATTGCGATGGACGACGTGGCCCGCGAGGCACACGTGGCCAAGGGCACCCTATACCTCTACTTCCGCACACGGGAAGAGTTGTTCCTCGGCCTGCTGGAGCAGGCGTTTGAGGGCTGGTTCGACGAATTGGACACCAAGCTCGCCGGCGGCCAGGGCTGGATCCCCGCCACCGCACTCGCGGACCTCATGACCGCGAGCCTCGGACGCCGACGCTTGTTCCGCCGCTTGCTGGCCCAACTCGGCCCAGTGCTCGAACACAACCTCGAAGACGAGCAGGCCCTCCGGTTCAAGTGGCGGATCGCCGGTCGGCTGGCGACCACCGGTGCCTTGCTCGAGCGCCGGACCGTCTACCTCCGGCCCGGCGATGGCCCCCGCCTGCTGCTCCACCTCCAGGCGTTTGCGGCCGGCATCCAGCCGCTCGCCGAACCCGCTGCCGTCGTGCGCCGGGTACTACAGGCCCCCGGACTGGACGTCTTGCGCGTGGAGTTCGAAAAGGAGTTCCGGGCGGCCGTAGGGGCACTGCTGACCGGGCTGGAGCGGACGAACTGACGGAAGACGGAAGAAGCTGCAGGGGAGGCGGGGAGCGCCGGGATGGCGCCATGGGTAGAGCCATCAATTCGACACGATGAGATGTCTATGACGACAGTTCTAGTCACCGGCGCCTCCGGCGGCATCGGTCTCGCCATCGCAAAACGTTTTGCAGCTGACGGTTACGATCTCGTCCTCGTGGCACGCGCGAGCGACAGGCTTGCTGCCGTCGCGAGTGAACTCGGCCGGGTCCGTGTGGACACCATCGCTGCCGACCTGGCAACGCCGGGCGGCGCCGACGCCGTGGCCGCTGCGGTCGCCGCGGCCGGCTGGGATATCGACATCCTGGTCAACAATGCCGGGGCCGGTCTCCACGGAGCGTTCGCCACGACACCGCTGGAGCGCGAGTTGCAGTTGATTCAACTGAACGTGTCGAGCCTCGTGCAGCTGACCAAGCGGCTCCTGCCCGGCATGCTCACCCGCCGCCGCGGACGGATCGTCAACATCGCGTCGGTTGCCGCCTTCCTCCCGGGGCCCTTCCAGAGCGTCTACTACGCGACCAAGGCCTTTGTCCTGTCGTTCTCTGAGGCGCTGGCCGAGGAGCTGCGTGGCACCGGCGTGGGCGTCACCACCGTCTGCCCCGGCCCCACCGTGACCGGATTCCATGAAGCAGCCCAGGTCCGGCGCGCACGTCCGGTAGGGCCGGGGTTCTGGATGACCGCGGACGCCGTCGCCGAGGCAACCGTCCGCGCGGTCCGGAAGAAGCGGCGGTTGGTGGTCCCCGGGATCCGTCAGCGTGTGCTGGTCTGGGGGATCTGGCTACTACCGCGGTGGCTCGTGGCGCGCGTGGCTCGGGTTACGAGCGAGCCGGCGGGGACGTGAGGGAGGGGGGGAGAGAAGAACGGCCGAGAAGAACGGCAGAAGACCGAACGGCAGCAAACGACGGCAGAGAAGAACGGCAGAGAGCAACGGCAGCAGGCGACGAAAGAGACGGACGAATACGGATCCACC